>JAYTBL010000996.1:0-6576 GCA_043736975.1 Polyangiaceae bacterium | reverse complement strand
CTCTAGGCAAACAGCGCACCGACGTCCAGCAAACGCGCACCGCTGAGCTTCGTTGCGCAACGAAGTTCTTGAAGAGGCACGGACCATGGCGGTCTTGTCTCCTGGAGGTCATGGAGTGTCGCTCATCGATGGTTCGGCCACGGCTCGGTTACATCCGCACACCGTCACGGGGGGCGCCCCATGAGCTCGGTCGCGTTCCTGACCACGGTGCCCGAGGTGTTTCTGCAGGAGCGCTTCGCCACCGCGGAAGCGTTCGGCTTCGAGGCGCCGAACCGCTACGCCATCGCGCTGCCGAACGGTCAGCGGCTCGAGGCCGCCGAACGCTCGAGCGGCGGGTTCTGGGAGTCGTTCAACCGGCAGATGGGCGGTCACACGGCCAACGCCTTCGTGCTCGACGTCGTCGACGCGGCGGGCCGGATCGTCCTCACGCTCACGCACCCCGCGCGCTTTTTCCAGCAGGAGATCACGGTCCAGACCGGGAGCGGTCGCGTGCTCGGGACGATCAAGCGACGCGCGCCGTGTACACGCTCGACGTGGGGGCCTTCACCTGGAACATGCCGATCACCGCCGCGGGGCCGACGCATCCCCTCCACATCGCTCAGATCTCCAAGGTGTGGGACGGCGCGGGGCGCTTTCTCTTCACGGACGCCGACTCGTACCGCGTCGCCTTCGCGCAGGGGCTCGACGCCGATGCGCGCGGGCTGGTGCTGGCGAGCGCGCTATTCGTCGATCTCGTCTACTACGAGAGGCGAGCCGGTCGATGAGGTCAAGGCCCCACCCAGGGCAAGAACGAAATGCCCGACCACGATTGTGTCTCGGAATCCCAGCCGGGCATCTAGGATCGCGTGGCGGCTGCGCCGCCGGAGCAAGGCGTCACGATGAGGTGGAGCGTGCGGGGCCTCGGATTGCTGGCGCTGGTCATCCTCGCGCTGGCGACGGCGTGCGTGAAGCGCGACACGACGGTCGAGAACCGTCCGCTCGCCGACAACCTCGCGGCGTACTGGACGTGCACCGTCGCCTTCACGAGCGACGGTCGCGGCGCGGACGCGAACGAGGCATTCACCTTCGTGCCGTGGTTCGAGGGGCGCGTGCGCGAGCGCGGCGTCTTCGAGCCGCTGGGGCGCGACGAGGGCGCGGAGTCCGAGGTCACGCTGCGCCTCGAGGCCACGACCGGCAACGAGCGCGTGACGCTGCGCCTCCAGCTCGTCGATACCAGGACCAAGGAGCCGCTGGGCGAGGTCGAGGCGCTCGCCTCGCTCGCGAACGACGTCGACGCGGGGGACGCCTCGGAGTCGAAGCGCGTCATCGCGCTGCGCGACGCTGCCGACCGGATCCTCGAGCTCCTCAAGGAGAAGCGCAAGGCCTCGTCGGGCAAGGCGCGCCACCTGCCGCCGCCGGTGGCGGAGATCGACCCCGGTCCCGTGGGCGGCTCGGCGGTCTGCATCACGCAGTGCTACCCGCCCGCCTCGGCGGTCTCGAACCACGACGAGCAGCATCGCGTCTCCTCGGGAATGAACGCGACGATGAAGGAGCTTCGCAGCTGTCTCGATCGCATCGGCGGCCAGCTGGTCGAGCCCGCGCTGCTGCTGCGCTTCTCGCCCGACGGTCAGCTGCGGCACATGCGCGTGGACGTCGGCGGCTACGAGCAGAACGAATGCATCCGGGGCGTACGCGCGAGGATGCCGCGCGGCGTCTCCGCGACGCGGGCCAGCCTGCTCCGCTGCGAGTACCGCTGCACGACCTCGTGAAGTGCTAGATCACGAGGCATGAAGCGACTCATCCACGCCCTGTCTGTCGTGACCCTCGCGGCATCGATCGCCAGCTGCGCGAAGCCGAAGGCGCCGGAGCTGACGCCCAAGGAAGTGGCCGTGACGTCGGTGGACGGTGCGGGCTTCGACATGCGCGTCAAGCTCGATGCGTTCAACCCGAATGGCTTCGCCATCGCCGTGCGCAGCATCGTCGCGCACGTCATCGTCGACGGCACGCAGGACCTCGGGACCGTCACCGCGTCCCAGCCGATCACGCTGCCCGCGAACGCGCACACGCTGGTCGACGTCCCGATGACCGTGAAGTGGAAGGGCCTCGGGGGGCTCGCGACGCTCGCGCAGGCGCGCAAGCCCGTCCCCTACACGCTCGACGGTACGGCCACGATCGGCGGCGAGAGCCTGAACGCCGACATTCCGTTCAAGCTGCAGGGACAGATCACGCCCGAGCAGGTGCAGGCGGCGGTGATGAAGTCGCTGCAGGCCATCCCTGGCCTGCAGTTTCCTGCGCTCCCGGGCCCGCGCTGATCAGGCGGCCTGGGCGAGGCGCTCGAGGCGCCGCTTCCGTGACGGGCCGAAGGGCGCCATCACGTTCATCACGCCGAGGGCCGCCATCTCGAGCTCGACGCACGAGCCGGCCTGCGAGTCGGCCGGAACCTCGACGGCGAAGCCTTGCTGCATCGCGTCGGTCGCGGTCGCCATCACGCCGATCTCGGTGAGGCAGCCAGTGAGGACGAGGGTGTCGATCTTGAGCTCGTCGAGCACGCTCGTGAGGTTCGACTCGTAGAAGGCGCTGTAGCTCGGCTTGCGAACGATGCGGTCGCCAGACTCGGGCGCGAGATCCTGCCAGACCTCGGTGCCCGGGGTCCCCTTGATGGCATGGATGCCCCACGCGTCGAGATCGGGGTCGTCGATCTCGTGCTCGTCGATGACGTAGACGATGGGAACGCCCGCGGCGCGCGCCTCGTCGATGCGCTTCTTCAGCGCCGGGACCACCTCGCGGGCGCGCGGCACCTCCAGCAGGGAGCCGGGCTTCAAGTGATCGTTGATCATGTCGATGACGACGAGCGCCTTCCGCGTGGTGCGGCGCGTGAGCGACTCGAGGAGCTTCGCGCGGACGTGCGCCGAGGGAGCGGAAGGGGTCTCGGCGCGCCCGAGCGTGGCGAACACCTCGCGCGTGTCACGAACCGCGGCGCGGAACGCGGGCGGCGCCATCATCAACACACCGTCCTCGACCCGCTCGGGTCGACCGGACAGGACGAACGCGGCCAGGTCGGCCAGCTGTTCCTCCGCCGCGCCCAGCTGCGCGTCGGCGTCGTTTTCCTTCGGGTCCTTCACGTCGCTCATCGCTTCCTCGAACGGGAGGCAGGGGCCCTGCTCGGCCCGACCTCCCTCATCATAGTGTTGATGGTGCTATCGTCTGGACCCCTGCTGGTTGTGAAGCCTTTTTTTCCGTGGGGCGGGGAGCGCTCGTCTCCTCGTCTCCTCGTCCCGGCCGACGAATGGCTGGCCTCGTCGACCCGGTCAGAACCGGCCCCGACGCTCGTGACTTTCACTCGTAATCCGTGGTCCTGCAATCTCTACGCGGCAGCAGGCCCTTCGGATCGTGCCCTTAGCACGACCGCGTAACGAGTTTTGCACTGTTACAGTGACGCTGGAATGGGCGTCGACCGGAGCTGTCTCTACGGCGCTTTACGTCGTGAGCCTCGGCGAGGTTTCATGGTCGCCGTGACCGCCCCTATCTTTGGCTTCAACGGCGCCCGCTCCTCCATCGTCGAGGAGGTCGTCGAGCGCATCGCGACCCAGACCAAGGATCCGCTCCTCGTCCTCAACGAGGCGGCGTACCTGGAGACGCGGCGCCTCCACGCGTCCCATGGCCCCGAGCTCGCCGAGTGGCGCTACCTCGCCGGGCACCTCGGCCGGATGTCCGACGGCGAGCTGCGCGACAAGCTCCGCCACTATGCGCAGCGCTACGCCTGGGATGTCGCGGGCAACTTCGACGGTCGCGTCTACAAGTTCGCGTCGAAGGCGATGGCGCCGCTGCTCGGCGCGCTGATGTCGCCGCGCGCGACGCTGCGCAACATCCGGCAGTCGTTCGACCTCACCGCGCTCGACGGGCGCATCCTCGTGCAGGGCCCGCGTGAGCACATCCGCAAGCTGAGCGAGATCGGCACGCTCATCTTCACGCCCACGCACCTGTCGAACCTCGACTCCGTGGTCTTCGGCTTCGCCATCGAGCGCGCGGGGCTGCCGCCCGCGGTCTACGGCGCAGGCAAGAACCTCTTCACCAACCCGGTGCTCAGCTACTTCATGCACAACCTCGGCGCCTACCGCGTCGACCGGCGCCTCCGGCACTCGCTCTACAAAGACGTTCTCAAGACGTACTCCACGGTGCTGCTGGAGAGGGGCTACCACTCGCTCTTCTTCCCGGGCGGTACGCGGTCGCGATCGGGGGGCGTCGAGCGGAAGCTGAAGCTGGGGCTCGCCGGCACCGGCATCGAGGCGTTCGTGCGGACGACCGTCAAGGGGCGCCCGCAGCCAGTGTTCTTCGTGCCCGCCACCATCAACTACCTGCTCACGCTCGAGGCGGAGACGCTCATCGACGACTTCCTACAGGAGGAAGGCAAGGCGCGGTACATCATCGAGGACGACGAGTCGACGCGCGTGTCGCGCGTGGCGGCGTTCATGAACAAGCTCCTCGGCCTCGACGGCGCCTGCGTGATCCGCTTCTCGCGCCCGCTCGACTGCTTCGGCAACTACGTCGACGACGAGGGCCGCAGCCACGACAACCGCGGCCGCCTCGTCGAGGCGTCGACCTACGTGAACGGCCGCGAGGGCAAGGCGGCGATGGATGGGGCGCGCGACGCAGAGTACACGCGCGAGCTCGGCGAACGCATCGTCGAGTCGTTCAAGCGCGACACGGTGGTGATGCCCACCCACGTCGTGTCCGCGTGCGCGTTCGAGCGCCTGCGCCGCGCGGTGGGCAAGGCCGACCTCTTCGCCGTGCTCCGGCACCGGGACGACGTCGCGGTCTCGCGGGCCGAGCTCGCCGAGGACGTCGACGTGATGATCGCGCGGCTGGGCAGCCTCGAGGATCGCGGGCAGATCGTGACCGCGCCGACGCTCAAGGGAAAGCGTGGCGATCAGGTGGTGGACGACGCGCTGCGTGCGTTCGCCGGCTACCACACCCAGGAGGTGCTGGCGCCGCGCGGCAGCGAGCTCGTGCTCCGCGACACCCGGCTCCTCTTTTATTACCAGAATCGGCTCGCGGCCCATGGCCTCGCCTTCGACGCTATCGCGCCGCAGCAGGCGGGCGTAGCGCGGGTGGCGATGCCTCCGGCGGTCGCCAGCCGGTAGGGGTGGCGCATAGCGCGCACCTTGCGCTATCTTGCCCGCCCCTCAGAACACCGATCGGAAGCGTGCTTTCGATCATACCCCCTGCCGGCTCTCCGGCGGGATGAAGCAACGTCATGAGCCAACCCGAAAGCCCCGACAGCCCCACCACTTCCGAGACGGCCGCGCCCGCGCAGGCCGAGGCCGCGCCCGCCACCCCTGCTCCCATCGATCCCGCGCCGGTCGCGGCGCAGGAGGCGTCGAGCGCCAGCAGCGGCGATGACGATGGCGGCGAGGAAGGTGGCGACGAAGGCGAGGGCGGCGAGGGCGAGGCGGCCGGCGAGGCGGCCGAAGGCGGCGCCGCGGCGACGAACCCGGACGGGACGCCCGCGAAGCGCAAGCGTCGTCGTCGTCGCAAGAAGAAGCCTGCGGGCGAGGGAGCAGTAGCCGGCGCCGAGGGCGCGGCGCCGCTGCCCGAGGGCATGGTCGAGGGCGACCTCCATCCGATGGGCCCGCCGCGTCCGCCGCGCGAGCAGCGTCCGCCGCGCGAGAAGAAGGAGCGCACCGAGCGCGAGCGCCCGGCGTTCAACGTCGGGGACGTCGTCTTCGGCAAGGTGATCGAGGTCACCGAGGATGCGCTGTTCGCCGATCTCTCGGGCAAGGCGAAGGCGATCTTCGATCTCCGCGAGCTCCTCATCACCGAGGAAGAGGCCGAGGAGTACAACCGCGCGCACAAGGCCGATCGCAAGGCGGCCGCCGCGGAGCCGGCGGAAGCGCAGGCCGAGGGCGCGGAGAGCGGCGCGACCGAGGCCATCGCCGTGGAGGGCGAGCCCGCCGAGGCCAGGACCGACGCGGACGCGCTGCCGCCTCCTACCGAGGTCTCCCCGGGGCAGGCGCCGGCCTCGGCCTCCGAGTCGTCGCGCTCCGTCGCCGAGGACGCTGCGGCGTCCGATGCGGCCGAAGCGGCGGCGCCCGCTGCCGGGGGCGCGATCGAAGAGCACGCCGAGGAGGCGAAGGCCCCTCAGCTGCCGCGCGTCATCCTCGAGCCCGGCGCGCCGTTCGTCGGTCTCGTCCACAACGACGGAGGCCGCGGTGGTCTCGTCGTCCTCACGCACCACCCGAAGCGCGTCTCGAAGACCAAGCCGATCATCGCCGAGGCCTCGCGCTCGGGCGCGCTGGTCTTCGGCCTCGTGACCGGCACCATCAAGGGCGGCGTCGAGGTCGATATCGACGGCCTGCGCGCCTTCGCGCCGGCCTCGCACGTCGAGCTGCGCCCGGGCGCGGATCTCTCCTATCTCGTCGGCAAGCGCCTCTCGTTCGCGGTCACCCAGTACGCGAAGCGCGGCCGGGACGTCGTGCTCTCGCGGCGCGCGCTCCTCGAGTCCGAGGCCAAGGAGAAGCGCACCGAGGCGCTCAAGAACATCAAGGTCGGCGCGGTCGTCGACGGCGTCGTTCGCACCATCGTGCCCTTCGGAGCGTT
>JAYTBL010000995.1:0-2609 GCA_043736975.1 Polyangiaceae bacterium | reverse complement strand
GGGGGGGTCGCACGCCGAGCAGCTTGGCGATGGAGGCCGGGTCGGTGACGACGGCGCGCACGGTCATGCGCCCTCCGCACCGGCGCATGATTTCACGTCAACGTCGAGCGTTCGACGCAAGAGGGTTGCCCCATCCACGCGAGAAAGCGGGGCGTAGAGCTCGCCGCCGAGGATGCGGCTGCCAGTGGGCGACGGAGAGGATGTTCGGCGCCACCTGCGTCGCCTCGCCGTGGCGAGGAGCGTCGAGGTGGCCGCGACGTCCGGGCGCGCTACGAGCGCCGCCTCGCCAGTACCACGTGGCGCTGCCGGTGACAGAAGCTCACCGCGCGACACGACAGAGGCTCCTTGCTCGACGAGAGCCGCCGACTGCCGCCGCGCCTCCTCCGTCCCGCTCGCCTCCGCCTTCTTGCGCGCCGCCTTCGTGTACCTTGCATGCGACTCCGGGGGGCGAGGCACCACTCGCGCTCGCCATCCATGGCGCGGACCAAGACACGCGTCGGTCCGCACCCAGCGCCCTTGGCCCAGCGCTGGTACCGGCGACGCAGCGCCTCCCAGAAGATGCGAGACAACGCGCGCAGTAGCTCGGGTCGCTTGGCCGCGAGACCCAACAGCTCGAAGGGGAACGCCAGCACGTACTGCCGCACGGGTACCGAGGGAATCACGCAGTCCACCAAGTGCGCCGCACTCCCTGCCATCCGCCGGCCCGCACAGCTCGGACAAAGTCCCCTCAGCTTGCATGCGAACGCGACGGCCATGTCCTGGCGGCACGAGAGCCGCAGGCTCCTGCAGGTAACAGCTACCCGCTACCCAAGGGTGGCGGGGCGGGCGATGATGCTTCGCTAGATGAGGCGCACTATTCATCCGCTGGGTCGGCTCCTCCTCGACACCGGCGTCATCACCCAGGTGCAGCTCGACGAGGTGCTCGTGCTTCAACGCACCGACCGCAGGCGACTCGGTGAGCTGCTGGTCGAGCGCAAGCTGGTGAATCCCCTCGAGCTGGCGCAGCTGCTCTCCCACCAGCTCTCCTGCCCGTGGATCTCGCTCGCCCAGCTCGCGATCGATCCCGCCGTGCTGGCGCTGGTGCCCGAGGAGCTCGCGATCGATCACGGCCTGGTCCCGGTCCACCTGCGCGTCGCGAAGGGCCAGAAGATCCTCTACGTCGCCACCGACGACCCCACCGACGACGTCGCGCTCGCCGAATGCGCCGCCGTCGCGGGGATGCCGGTGCGCCCGATGGTGGCGATCGCGGGCGAGGTGCGCGCCGCGCTCGCGCGCCTCTACGGGATGATCGAGCCCGCGGCGAAGCCGCCGCCGCTGCCCGAGTCGCGCAAGACGGTGCAGCTCCCGATCTCGGTCTCTCCCGACGACGTCATCGAGCTCGCCACCGACATCGCGCCCAAGCGCGCGCCCACGGTGCTGGTGCTGAACGCGCCCGAAGCCTTCCTCGCGCAGTGCAGGACCGCGGTGACCGCGCTGGGCGCGACGATCGTGGACGGCGGCATCGTCCGCGCCGGCGAGCTCGTCGCCGAGCACCGGCCGTGCGCCATCGTCGTCACCGATGACGTCTACGCCTTCGACCGCTCCGGCCTCAACCGCCTCGCGCTCGACAACGACGCGCACCTCGTGGTGTGGAGTGAGGAGGTCGACGGTCGCCAGCTGGAGCCGCTGCTCGAGGGCGCCATCGATCGCTGGGGCCGCTCCTCTTACGAGAAGGGAGCGATCGTCGACGGGCGCTACGAGCTGCTGCGCGATCTCGGCGGCGAGACCAGCACCTCGGGCGCCTCGCACTGGGAGGTGCGCAACGTGCGGACGGCGCGCCGCTCGCGGCTCGTGCTCGCCGTCCGCGCCGAGGGCCAAGAGAACGTCAACGCCATCCGCAACGAGCAGAAGGCGCTCGCGCGCCTCACCCACCCCGGCGCGCTGGAGCTGCGCGACGCCGGCACCACCGAGCTCGGCGACCCGTACGTGGTCCTCGAGCAGCTCGAGGGGCGTAGCCTCGACGGCCTGGTCGCGACCAAGGCGAAGCTCGCCGCGGCCGACGTCTGCGCGGTGGTGGTGCAGATCGCCGACGTGCTCGCGGCCGCGCACGCCGCGGGCGTCCTCCACCGGCACGTCGTCCCCGAGAACATCGTGATCGCGCGCGATGGCTACGGTCTCGAGCAGGTGAAGCTCGTGGGGTGGGGGCGCGCCGCGGCGGGCGACGAGAGCATCGCCCTGCCGCGTGAAGATCTCGGCGCGCTCGCGCGCTGCGCCTTCGAGGCGCTCACCGGGCGCGCGCCCAAGGACGGCGAGGAGCCCGCCGCCGACGTCCCCGAGGCGCTGCGGCCCTTGCTGGTACGCGCGCTCGCGAGCGACGAGAGCGCGTTCACCTCGGCGAAGGAGCTCGGCGCCGCGTTCCAGGCCGCTTCGCCGCGCGCCCGCGAGCGCACGCAGCTCCTCGAGGCCTCGCCCGAGCTACGCGCCGCCTCCGAGGGTCGCCCGACACCAGCCGCGGGCGCCGATCAGCGGCGCTGGGCCCGCGCTCCGTACCGCACGCCGGTGCGCATCGAGGTGCCGGGCATCGGCGCCGTCGACGGGCGCAGCGAGGACGTCTCGGGTGGCGGCCTGCT
>JAYTBL010000994.1:0-2611 GCA_043736975.1 Polyangiaceae bacterium | reverse complement strand
ACGAACCCGCTCTCGGAGGTCACGCACAAGCGTCGTCTCTCCGCGCTCGGACCCGGCGGTCTCACGCGCGAGCGAGCGGGCTTCGAGGTCCGCGACGTCCACCCGACCCACTACGGTCGTATCTGCCCGATCGAGACCCCCGAAGGTCCGAACATCGGCCTCATCGCGTCGCTCTCGACCTACGCCCGCGTCAACGAGTACGGCTTCGTCGAGACGCCGTACCGCAAGGCCGGCGAGGGCAAGGTCTCGGACGAGGTCATGTGGTACTCGGCGCTCGAGGAAGAGGCGAAGTTCATCGCCCAGGCCTCTGCCGAGCTCGACGAGAAGGGTAAGTTCCGCGAGTCCCTCGTGTCGTCGCGCCTCAACGGCGACTTCCAGATGGTCACGCCGGACATGATCCAGCTCATGGACGTCGCGCCGAACCAGATGGTGTCGGTCGCCGCCAACCTGATCCCGTTCCTCGAGCACGACGACGCGAACCGCGCGCTCATGGGCGCGAACATGCAGCGTCAAGCCGTTCCGCTCATCCGCTCCTACTCGCCGCTCGTCGGCACGGGAATGGAAGCGAAGCTCGCGCGTGACTCCGGCGTGTGCGTCGTCGCCAAGCGCGACGGCCTCATCGAGTCGGTCGACGCCAACCGCATCGTCGTCCGTCCCGAGTCCGACAAGGCCGAGATCCCCGACATCTACCAGCTGTACAAGTTCCAGCGCTCCAACCAGTCGACCTGCTTCAACCAGAAGCCGATCGTCCGCGCGGGCGAGCGCGTGAAGGCCGGCGACGTCCTCGCGGACGGCCCGTCGACCGACATGGGCGAGCTCGCGCTCGGTCAGAACGTGCTCGTCGCGTTCATGCCCTGGCAGGGTTACAACTTCGAGGACTCGATCCTCGTCTCCGAGCGCATCGCCAAGGATGACGTCTTCACCTCGATCCACATCGAGGAGTTCGAGTGCGTCGCCCGCGACACGAAGCTCGGCAAGGAAGAAGTCACCCGCGACATCCCGAACGTCGGCGAAGAGGCCCTCAAGGACCTCGACGAGCGCGGCATCGTCCGCATCGGCGCCGAGGTGAAGCCCGGTGACATCCTCGTCGGCAAGATCACGCCCAAGGGCGAGACGCAGCTCTCTCCGGAAGAGAAGCTGCTCCGCGCCATCTTCGGTGAGAAGGCCGGCGACGTCCGTGACAGCTCGCTGCGCGTCCCGCCGGGCGTCGGCGGCATCGTCATCAACGCCCGCATCTTCGCCCGCAAGGGAACGGAGAAGGACGAGCGCTCGAAGGACATCGAGACCCACGAGCAGGCTCGCCTCGAGAAGCAGCGCGACGAGGAGGTCAAGATCCTCCGCGACTCCTTCTTCCGCGGCCTCAAGAAGAAGCTCATCGGCCAGACCACCACCGGCAAGCTCGTCGACGACAAGGGCAAGGTCCTTCTCCAGAAGGGTCAGCCCATCGAGGAGGCGCAGCTCGAGGAGGTCCCGCACAAGTACTGGAGCGAGCTCCCCGTCGGCGACGTCGAGGACATCACCGCGAAGCTCGCCGAGCTCGAGGAGATCATCCGCGTTCGCGAAGAGCACTTCCGCGACAAGATCGACCGCCTGTCGAAGGGCGACGAGCTTCCCCCGGGCGTGATCAAGATGGTGAAGGTCTACATCGCCATCAAGCGCAAGCTGCAGGTCGGCGACAAGATGGCCGGACGTCACGGCAACAAGGGCGTCATCTCCCGGATCCTCCCGGAAGAGGACATGCCCTACACACAGGACGGTCGCCCGGTCGACATCGTGCTGAACCCCCTCGGCGTTCCGAGCCGCATGAACGTCGGTCAGATCCTCGAGACCCACCTCGGTTGGGGGGCGCTCGCTCAGGGTTGGCAGTTCCAGAACATGCTGGACGCCGCTCAGAAGACGACCGACGCGCAGATCAAGGAGCACATCCTCAAGATCTTCGACGGCGACAAGGACATGACCAAGATGCTGTCCAAGCTCACCGGAGACGAGGCGCGCCAGGTCGCGGCTCGGCTGAAGAAGGGCGTGCACTATGCATCGCCCGTCTTCGACGGCGCGCCCGAGTCGGCCATCAAGGACGCGCTCACGATCGCCGGTCTCCCGACCAGCGGCCAGGCGGTGCTCTTCGACGGCCGCACCGGAGAGGCCTTCGATCAGGAAGTCACCGTGGGCGTCATGTACGTCCTCAAGCTCCACCACCTGGTCGACGACAAGATCCACGCGCGCTCCATCGGTCCGTACTCGCTCGTCACCCAGCAGCCGCTCGGTGGCAAGGCGCAATACGGTGGCCAGCGTTTCGGGGAAATGGAAGTGTGGGCGCTCGAAGCTTACGGAGCCGCTTACACGCTCCAGGAGTTGCTCACCGTCAAATCCGACGACGTCCAGGGCAGAACGCGCATTTACGAATCCATCGTCAAAGGCGACAACAACCTGGAAGCCGGCACCCCCGAGTCCTTCAACGTGCTCATCAAGGAAATGCAATCGCTCGGCCTCGACGTGAAGGTCGGTGGCAAAGCACCCGGCACGGCCGCTCTGACGGCTGGCCTCATCTAAATTCCAACCCGCAAATCAAACTAGCGAATCAGCTAATCAAATAATTATGAGCGAACCTTCC
>JAYTBL010000993.1:0-6588 GCA_043736975.1 Polyangiaceae bacterium | reverse complement strand
GGCGACATAGCGCAGCGCTACCCCGGCGTTTACCAGCTGCCTTCTGGCGCGAGCACCGGCTCGTTCGGCGACTACGTGCGCGCGCAGTTCCAGTTCTCGCTGCGCTTCGGCGACGGAGGGCTGTGCAACGGCATCGAGCCCGGCACTCCGATCGATGAGTAGTGCCGTTGCCTTCGGCGGAGACCCAGGCGCGCTCTCCGGCGCGAAGCGCCATTCGCCGAAGGCGATGCGCGCCGGCCAGGTCGCATCCCGGGGAGGCTCGCGAAGCGAGGGGCGGAGCCCTACCTGCTAGAGCGTGAAGCGGTAGCGCGCGGTGCCGTCGGCCGGGACCACGACCGTCGCCGACTGCGCCTTGCCTTCGGCGGTCGTGCAGGTGACGCGGTGCGGACCCGCGGAGAGCTCGACGCCAGCGACGGGCGTCGCGCCGCGCGCTGCGCCGTCGACCGTGACGTTGCACCAGCCATTCGCCGCGCCGACGTTCAGCTTGCCCGCGCCGACCGCGGCTGCGGCCGCGGCTGTCGAGGGAGGCGAAGCGCCGCCGCTTCTGATCGGGGCGTGGCGGATCTCCGGGGCCTTCTCCAGCGCGACGTCGAGGCGCTTCGTTTCCATCGCGTTGCCGCTGAAGCCGACGGTCTGCTCGACGTAGCCGGGCGCGCTGATCACGAGCTTGTGGGAGATCCCCGACGTCACGCCCTCGAGGCGCGGGCCGGTGACCGGCTTGCCGTCGAGCGAGAACACTGCGTTCGCGATCTCCGGCGTGACCTTGAGCTCGACGACCACCGACCCCTTCTTCAAGGAGGAGTGGACCTTCGCCGGCTCGTCGGGCTTGAGCGTGAGCTGCTCGCGCACCTGCTCGAAGCCGTCGAGCGTGAGCTTGACGTCGAGCGCGACGCCGGTGGGCAGCGCGCTGATGGTGGCGGGCGTGACCTCGGCGCGCAGGTCGCCGTTGATCCAGATCGATGCGCCGGCGGGCTCGCTCTCGAAGGCGATCGCGCCCTTCACGACCGGCGCGGCGACGGGCGCCGCGGCGGCGCGGGCGGCGTCGTTCTCGAGGCCCTTCTTCTTCACGAGCAGATAGCCGACGCCGCCGCCGATCGCCCCGAGGGCGAGCACGCCAGCCACGACGCCGAGCACGAGGCCGCTCTTGCTGCGGTGCCGCTCGACGCTCATGTCGGTCACGGTCCGGGCCGCGGCGGGCATGCTGTTGGTGCTGCTCGCGAGGTGGCGGCCGCTCGCGTCGACCTCGCTCTCGTGAGCGGCGGTCATCGCGTGCTGCATCTCGATGATGTCGGCGAGCTGCTTGCCCTGGAGGAGCGCCTCCTTCTGCGCCGCCAGCTTGTCCTCGAACAAGGACTGCATGAACTGGTTGAGCGCGATGTGCGAGACCGCGATCTGGTGGCTGCGCACGAACGACTCGAGGTCGGACTGCATCTCGCGCGCGCTCTGGTAGCGCTGGTTCGCGTCCTTCGCGAGGGCCTTCATCACGATCGGCTCGAGGCCGGGCGGGTAGTCGGGCCGCACGTCGCTCGGGCGCGGGTACTCGCGCTCGCAGATCAGGCGGAGGGTCTCGTACTCGCTCGCGCCCTTGAAGAGGCGCTTGCCGGTGGTGAGCTCGAAGAGCATGACGCCGGTGGAGAAGACGTCGCTCCGGGCGTCGATGCTCTCGCCCCGCGCCTGCTCGGGCGACATGTACGGGACCTTGCCTTTGAGCTTCCCGCTCTTCGTCGACTCTCGCGAGTCACGATTGCGGCTGTCTGACTTGGCGATGCCGAAGTCGACGATCTTCACGTCGCCCGTGAACGTGACGACGACGTTCTGCGGGGAGATGTCGCGATGGACGATGTTCAGCTCCGAGCCGTCCAGCTCGTGCTTCTCGTGGGCGTACGAGAGACCGGCGCACATGCCGAGCACGATCGCGAGCGCGTGCTCGAGCGGGAACTCGAACACCGACTTCTTCTTCATCTGGCGAACGATGGAGCGCAGGTCCTCGCCGTGGACGTGCTCCATGGCGATGAAGTACTGGCCTTCGAACTGACCAACGTCGAAGATCTGGACGATGTTCGGATGCGAGAGCGTCGCGGCGATGCGCGCCTCGTGCAGCAGCATCTCGATGAACGCGCGATCCTGGTTCATCGACGGAAGGATCCGCTTGATGACGAGGAGCTTCTCGAAGCCGGCCACGCTCTTCTGGATGGCGAGGAAGAGCTCGGCCATGCCGCCGGTCGCGAGCTTGCGGATCAGCGTGTACTTGCCGAAGCGGCTCGGCATGCCGTCCATCGCGAACGAGTCGCCGACCGGCCCGACCGGCGCTGCGACGGGCATCGCGCCGCTCTGGCCCGGCGAGGGAAGCGGGCCGGAATGCGCGGAATCCGCGGAATGCGCGGAATGCGCGGAATGCGCAGCAGGCCGGATCGGGGGCGACGACGGGGCCTGCGACATCCTGATATATCCTAGTCTGCGGGCTGAACTGGGTCAATCGAGCGACACCGTGGAAACGGCGTGGAGACGAGGGTTCTGATAGGGATCGCCTGCCGTCGCGGGCCCTCACCCCACGGCGCCGTGTGCGTCCCTGTAAGCTCATGATGAAACGCCTGTTCTTCGCTGCTCTTCTTGCGCTCGTCGCGATGCTCTCGGCCGCCGGGGAGGCCCGCGCGGGCGGGCCGAACGGCCCGATTCTCAAGGGTCCCTGGCTCCAGCACGTGACGTCCACGTCCGCGGTGGTGCAGGTCGAGGTCGACCCGCCCGCCCCCGTGACGCTGGAGATCGGGATGGCGGCTGCGACCGGGACCGCCGATTCCGGCGTGGGCAGCGTCGTCGAGAGCCGTGAGGTCCGGGCCCTGCACGCGCTCCTCCTCCAGAACCTGGAGCCCGGGACCCGCTACCCGTTCACCGTCCGCGTCCGCGGTTCGGCAAGGTACGGCGCGGTCACGACCGCGCCGCGAGATGACAGCAGCGCCCCGGTTCGCTTCCTCGTCTACGGCGACAACCGCACCGACGATACCGCGCATGCCGCGGTCGTCCGCGCGATGGCGATCGTGCCCTCCGCGTTCCTCGTCCACACCGGCGATCTCGTGGATCAGGGCGGCTCCGCCAAGCACTGGCAGACGTTCTTCGACATCGAGGCGCCGCTGCTGCGCGAGCGATGCCTCTTCTCGTCGGTCGGCAACCACGAGCTTACCGACGGCGCGGGCGCGCAGTACGTCAAGTACTTCGGGCCAGCGGAGCTGCCGGTCGTCGTCCCGAAGCCGGCGTCGTCGTCGCTGGTCGCCGTGCCGCTGCCGGCCGACGCCGGCAGCGCGTCGTTCTCGCTCGAGCAGCTGAGCGGCACGTACCGCTGGGCGAACGTGCGCTTCTTCCTGGTCAACGGGATGGTCGACTACACGAGCGGCCCCACGCGCGCCTGGCTCGAGAAGGCGCTCACCGATGCCGACGCCGAGGCCGGCATCGCGTGGCGCATCGTGGTCGTGCACCACGGCCCCTGGTCGAGCGGTCCGCACGGGGGCAACGCGCACCTGCTCGATGCAGGGATCCCGGCGCTCTTCCGCGCGCACAAGGTCGATCTCGTGATCTCGGGGCACGATCACATCTACGAGCGCGGCGTCTCGGAGGGCCTCTCGTACCTCGTCTCGGGCGGCGGCGGCGCGCCCGTGTATCGCGTGAAGAAGGCGGGGCCGACGTCGCGCCACTACGAGTCGGTGCATCACTTCATCGACGCGACGGCGACGGCGTCCGCGATCCAGATGGTGGCGATCCGTCCCGACGGCTCGACGATCGAGCGCTGTGCGCTGCGGAAGGTCGGAGGCTGGGACTGCGACCCGGGCGCGACCGACGGCGGTACCGGCGCGGACGGCGGCGCGACGCTCCCCGCGGAGCCTCCGGTCGCATCGAGATCGCGCTGCGGCTGCGACGTGGTGGGCGCGCGCGCGACCCGCACTTCAGCGCTGACGTTCGCGTGCGCAGCGACCCTGGTGGCGGTTCGGCGGCGTCGTCGTCGAGAGGCTCGAGGGCGGCGCAGAGGCGAAATTTTGGGGCGGCGCTGCTCGACGAGCATGCGATGATCCGAGGATGCGGAGGCTCTCCTTGCTCGTCGCCATCCTCGCCCTGAGCGCGTGCACGACCTACCGCGATGCGCTCGCGCGCAGCCAGGACGCGTTCCAGAAGAACGAATACGAGCACACGCTCGGGCTGCTGCGCGCGCTCGAGCCCGACACGATTCGCCTCACGACGCCCGAGAAGGCGCAGTACGCCTACCTCCGAGGCATGACGGATCTTCGCCTCGGCCACCGCGCCGACGCGCGGCACTGGCTCGCCATTGCGCGCGCGCACGACGATGCCTCGCCGGGCACGCTGCCCGTCGACTGGCGATCGCGCATGAACGAAGCGCTCGGCGAGCTCGACGCCGTTGTCTATTCCGAGGGCTACTCGGCGCTCGCCGCGAAGCGCTGATCAGCCGTCCCGTTTTACCTGGCCGAGACGGTCCTTCATCGCCAGTCGCATCTTTTTGAGCTCGGTCGCGAGCTGCTGCTCGGACGGTGTTGGTCTCGGACGATGAGCCAGCTTCTTCAGCTGGTGCTCGAGCGCGTTGGCCTGGGTCTCGAGATCACGTGCACTCAGACGCGACAGGTTCATGAAACCTCCGTGCAGTTGGCGATGTCCTGAGGTCTTACGTGTTAGCAGCGCGACTCATTCCCGCTAGAAGCGCGGCCGTCTCTTCCCGGTCTGCGGTTTGTCGAAACAACCGGCCGGCGGCGGGGTCTATCCTCGCGGCATGATCTCTCGCGCACTTGGGAGCCCTTTGCTGCTGGCGGCGCTGGTCGCAGGGTGTGGCACCGCCCCCCCCCCGCCGGCGCAGCAGCCCCAGAGCAACATCGCGGCGTCGAACCAGATTCTCGGCACGCGGGCGGAGGGGACGGCGAAGGAGCTGCTCGCCAAGGGGGAGAAGGCGCTGCTCGCGCAGCAGTGGCAGGAGGCGGTCGACGCGTTCGAGGCCGTCCTGGCCGGCGACGCCGCAGCCGCGAACGACCCGCAGGTGCTCTACGATCTCGCGTCCGCGTACGAAGGCCTCGGCGAACGCGAGAAGGCGCGCGCTCGCTACCGCGAGGTGGTGCGGCGCTTCCCGAACGACCCGAACGCGCGCAACGCGCTGGTGCGCGAGGTGTCGCTCGATGCGCATCTCGAGGACTGGCCCGCGCTCGGCGAGGTGGCCGAGATGATCCTCGCGCGCAAGGACATCGACCCGGCGGAGAAGATGCTCGGCCTCGGCGCGCGCGGCCTCTCGAGGATCCAGGCGGGCGATGACACGCAGGCGACGCGCGCGATCCAGCAGGGCCTCGAGCTGATGGACGAGACGCGCTACGGCGCGACGGGTCAGCTGCCGGTGGCGGCGGCGATGATCAAGTACGCGAACGGCGAGCTGCGGAAGTTTCGCTCGGAGAAGATCTCGCTGAACCCGCCGGGCACCGACTTCGTGACGAAGCTCGAGATGCGATGCGCCTTTTTGCTCGACGCGCAGTCGTCGTACGCGGACGCGATCCGGTCGGTCGACCCGCAGTGGGCGGCGATGAGCGGCTACCGCGTCGGCGAGATGTACCGCACGCTCCATCGCGATCTCATGATGATCCCGCCGACCGACAAGGCGAAGACGGAGCACGACAAGCAGCTCTTCTACGGGATCATGCACGTGCGCTACCGCGTGCTCCTCGAGAAGGGCAACGAGATGATGAAGCGCACGCTGGCGCTCGGCGAGAAGACGGGCGCGGGCGCGGCGTGGATGAAGCGTGCCGAGACGCTCAAGGGCGAGATGGACAGGGCGCTGGAGGAGGAGAAGGCGATCCTGGCAAAGTTCCCCTTTACCGAGGAGGAGCTCCAGAAGGCGCTCGAGATCCTGAAGAAGAAGGCGGCGGACGACCTGGCGAAGGGCAAGAAATAGGCTCCAGGCCTCAGGCCTCAGGCGTCGAGAGGGTCTTCAGGCCTGAGGCCTGAGGCCTGACGCCTGAGGCCTGTAAGCCCTTGACGCGCGGCGCCGTCAGTGCGACGGGCCAAGCGCGTATTCCACCACAGGACGGAGCTGGCTCCCTCCTTGCTTGCGTGGACGTGGCTTCTCGGCTAGCGTCCCCGCCCCTGATTGCTCCGGCAGAGATGCCGGGGAAATGCTGGCGTAGCTCAATCGGTAGAGCACCTGTTTTGTAAACAGGCGGTTAGCGGTTCAAGTCCGCTCGCTAGCTCGAGACCGAGGTCTTCTGTCTCTCTCTTTGCTGCTCTTGCTGCTCTTGCTGCTCTTTGCTGCGCGCTGAACTTACTTTCTCTTGGAATCCCGGAGGGTTGCCCGAGTGGCCAAAGGGAGCAGACTGTAAATCTGCCGGCTATGCCTTCGTTGGTTCAAATCCAACACCCTCCACTCTTTCTCTCCTTTTTGTTTTCCGGACCGCAGAACGCTTCGAGACAGGTTCGAATCGACGACACGACGCCCCCGCGGGAGTAGCTCAGTTGGTAGAGCGTCAGCCTTCCAAGCTGAACGTCGCCGGTTCGAACCCGGTCTCCCGCTCGAAGTAAGAACGCCTCCGCATCACCTCACGAGAACGCATCCCC
>JAYTBL010000992.1:0-2612 GCA_043736975.1 Polyangiaceae bacterium | reverse complement strand
CGCACCAGGCCGAGCAGCGCCCGCAGGAGCGTGGTCTTGCCCGAGCCGTTGGCGCCGACGAACGCGACCTGCTCGCCGCTAGCGATGGTCAGCGTCACGCCGTCCAGCGCCGTGACGCGGCTGAACCGCTTCGTCACCTGGGCGACGGTGATCATGGAAGCCTCGGCGCCGGCATGGCGAGCTGGGGCCGCCTCGTGAGCGGCGCCGCGTCGACCAGGAGCTTGTGGCTCGCGAGCATGGGCATCGCCCGCGCGACCGCGTCGACCAGACCCATGGCGGCGGTGCCGTGAAAAAGCTTCAGCGACGGCCGCGACTCGGTGAGCTCGCTCGAGAGCGCCTTCACCTCGTAGGCCACGTCGCCGACGCCGTCGGCGTCGAGATCGTAGCCCTCGTAGTCGGAGTAGTGGTTGCCACGCATGGCGACGAGCATCGCGTCGCCACCGCCATCGACCTCGATCATGTCGGCGTTCTGGTGGAAGTCGTTGCCGCGAAACGTGAGGCCTGACTCCGACGTGTTGAGGCGCATCGCGACGTCGTTGAGCGCGAGCATGTCGGCCTTGAACGAGATGTTCTCGTTCTTGCCGGGCTCGAGGCTGACGTTGATGTTGTACATGTCGATGGTGAAGCCGTGCGTCTGGTCCTCGGCGGACTCGATGCTCGTGACGTGGATGGTGACGTCGTCGCCCTCCTCCACCTCGATCTGGTCGGGCGTGAAGTGGCTGCGAATCGCGGTCCGCCTTCGGCGCGGAGCGGATCGATCTCACCGGTGACAGCGTTGGTGCCCGGCTTGTAGGCCTTGATCGGCTTGATCTTGTCGACCTTGATCATCTGCGAGTAGTGCGGCTCGGCGTTGCCGATCGGCATGTCCACGAGCTTGCGCATCTTCTCGTTGGTGATGTCGATGAGCTGGAAGTTCTGCGGATAGAGCGGTCCCACCGGGAGAAACCGGTCCATCGACATCTTGTTCATCGCGACGACGTACTTGCCGTCGGGGCTGACGGTGTCGCCCTCGGCCGAGAGGATGTGGCCGATGTTGTACTGGACCTTCAGCTTCTCGACCGGCTGCTTGAGATCCTTGTAGGACCACTTCGCCACGGTGCTCTCGATGAAGACCGAGGTGTACGCGTCGCCGTGGTCGCCGAAGACCGTATGGAGGGGGCCAAGCCCGATCTCGACCTGGCCGGAGATCGCCTCCTTGAAGGCGATGATCGGGAGCCCGTAGGGGTCCTTGCCCTCGTACTTCTTCTCGCCGATGAGCGTCTTCATCTTCGCGAAGTCGTAGAGCGTGGTGTGCGTATCGAGCTTGCCGCCGACGACGATCGACTTGCCGTCCGGCGTGACGTCGCAGCCGTGCGGGCTCTTCGGCTCGCCGACCAGCGTGAGGACGCCCTCCGGACCGCTGACGTCCATCATCAGGACGCGCATGCCAGCGATCGTCTTCGTCTTGCCCGCGTTGACGAGCTCCTCGGCCTTCTTCCAGTTGATGATGTGGAGGAAGGCATGTCGTTCTGGCTCGCGCCCGACTCGAGGCGCTGCGCCGGGGGGCCCACGACTACGTTCTCAAGCCGCTGTCGCTCGCCGACCTGCGGACGAAGGTCGAGCACATCGCCCAGCACCATCGCCTCAATCGAGAGAACGCTCGGCTGCGCATGCTGCTGCGCGGCGAGAGCGACGCGCTGACGCTGCTGCGCCGCGGCGGTCGCGCCATGGGCGAGCTCTGCGACCGCATCGAGAAGGTCGCGGTATCCGCCGCCAACCTCCTGGTCCTCGGAGAGAGCGGCACCGGCAAGGAGCTGGTCGCTCGCGCGGTGCACGAGCGCTCCGAGCGCGCACACGGCCCGTTCGTGACCATGAACGTGAGCAGCCTCCCCTACGCCATGGTCGAGAGCTACCTGTTCGGGCACGAACGCGGCGCCTTCAGCGGAGCCGAGGAGGCGCGCGAGGGTCTCTTCCGCGCCGCATCCGGGGGGACGCTCTTCCTCGACGAGGTCGGCGAGCTCCCGCTCTCGGTCCAGGCCAGCCTGCTGCGCGCCGTGGAGAGCAAGGAGATCTTGCCCGTCGGAGCCGACCGCAGCGTCAAGGTAGGTACGCGGATCATCGCGGCGATCCACCGCGATCTCCCGGGGATGGTCGCGGAGGGTCGCTTCCGGCAAGACCTCCTCTACCGGCTGCAGGTCGTCGAGCTACGGGTGCCGGCGCTGCGCGAGCGCAAGCCCGACGTCGTGCTGCCTTCGAAGCATTTCGTCGAGCTGCACGCGAAGGCCCAGCGCAAGCTGGGCGGCGCGATCATGCCGGAGGCGCTGGCGCTGCTCTCTGGCTACTCGTGGCCCGGCAACGTGCGCGAGCTGTCGAACGTGATCGAGCGCGCGGTCATCCTCTCGTCGGGCGATGCGATCACGCCGGTCGACCTCCCTGCGGAGCTGGCCGCCGCGCCGGGCGCCGCGGACGGCGCCGAGCCGCGTGGCGAGGTCGGGCGCGAAGCGGCCTCGCCGGAGCTCGCCACCGACGAGTCGTGCAACCTCGACCGCGCCGCGGGCAACCGGGATACGGCGGCAAAGCTGCTCAGCCTCTCCTCCGCCACGTTCTACCGCTACCTCCAGAAGGTGGGTCTC
>JAYTBL010000991.1:0-6595 GCA_043736975.1 Polyangiaceae bacterium | reverse complement strand
AGGGCCCTGCGCTAAGACTATGGCGGCGATGTTGCCCGTCCACGTCCACGGAACGCCCTCCTTCACGAGCTCGCTCGCGCTCCTGCACGACCGCGGCGACGCCGACTTCGCGAAGGTCGAGCCCGCCGTACGCGCCATCCTCGACGACGTCCGCAAGGAGGGCGACCCCGCCGTCCTCCGCCACGTCGCGCGCTTCGAGAAGCGTGTAGTTGACACGCTTTACCGCACGTCATTCGACGGCGCCGCGGCGCTCGCGCGGTTGCCTGCCGAGGCCCGCGCCGCGCTCGAGCACGCGGCCCATCGCATCACGCGCTTCCACGGCGTGGAGAAGCGGCAGATGTTCGGCGAGGACGGCTTCCGCTACGAAGAGGACGGCATCTCGCTCGGCCTGCGCGTGCGGCCGCTCGATCGCGTCGGCGTGTACGCGCCGGGCGGCAAGGCGCGGTATCCCTCGAGCGTGCTGATGGCCGCGCTGCCCGCGCGCGTCGCCGGCGTGCGCGAGATCATCCTGGCCACGCCGCTCGCCGGTGACGCGAGCGACGACTCGGTGCTCGCCGCAGCGCACCTCGCCGGGGTCACGGCGCTCGTCGATGCTGGCGGCGCGCAGGCCATCGCCGCGCTCGCGTACGGCACCGCGAGCGTCCCGCGCGTCGACAAGATCGTGGGGCCGGGCAACATCTACGTCGCGTGCGCGAAGCGCATGGTCTACGGCTCCGTCGCCATCGATTCCATCGCCGGCCCCAGCGAGATCCTGGTCCTGGCCGACGGCTCGGCCGACCCGGCGGTAATCGCCGCCGATCTCCTCTCGCAGGCCGAGCACGACGAGGAGGCCTACGCGCTCTTCGCTACCGATCAGCGCGCGCTGGTCGATGCAGTCGCCGCCGAGCTCGAACGTCAGCTCGCCACGTTGCCGCGCGCCGCGATCGCTCGCGAGTCGCTGCGCCGCCACGGGCAGGCCTTCGTGGTCGAGGGCCGCGCGCAGCTCGCCGAGGTCGCGAACGCGATCGCCGCCGAGCACCTCAGCCTCCAGGTCGAGGACCCCGAGGAGCTGCTCGGCCACATCCGCCATGCCGGCGCGGCGTTCATCGGCTCGTCGACCCCCGAGGCCTCGGGCGACTACGTCGCGGGCCCCTCGCACGTGTTGCCCACGGGCGGCGCGGTGCGCTTCGGCTCGCCCCTCGGCGTGCACGACTTCGTCGCCCGCACCTCGCTCATCCGCTACACGCCGGAGGCGCTGCGGCGTGACCAAGGCGCGATCTGCGCGCTCGCCCGGCTCGAGGGCCTCGAGGCGCACGCACGGGCGGTCACCGTGCGCACGTCGCGCACGTCGCGCACGTCGCGCACGTCAGGGGACGGGCTTCTGCGCCATCCGCCGAAGGGCCCGGCGCAGGACTGAGGGGGCGAAGCGCGACGTCGCCGACGCCACGCGAACGAAGTTGCTCGTCTCGACCACCGGCGTGCCGCGCATGGCCGCCCGCACCGTCTTCTGCGCCACCAGCTCCGCCGACTGCGCCTTGGGATCCGGCGCGTCGTACCCGGTGAGGCCCTCGGCGCGCGTCGCGTTCGCGCGGAACGGCGTGTCCACGGGTCCGGGGCGGATCACCACCACCCGCACCCCCACCGCGGCGAGCTCGGAGCGCAGCGACATCGCGATCGCCTCGAGCGCGAACTTGGACGCCGCGTAGGCCGCGTAGCGCGGCGCCGCCACCACGCCCGCCACCGAGGACATCATCACCACCGTGCCCTTGGCCTGCTCGAGGTGCGGCGCGGCGAGCTGCACGAGGCGCAGCGGCGCGACCACGTTCAGCTCGAAGAGCTCGCGGAGCTTCGCGACGTCGATCTGCAGAGCGGGGGAGTAGAAGCCACGGCCGGCGTTGTTGACCAGCACGTCGATGCCGCCGTGCGCCACCGCCTGCGCGATCAGCTCCACGCGGTGCGCCTCGTCGGTGACGTCGCCCGCGACCACTACCGCCCTGGAGCCGCGCGCTGCCACCTCGCTCGCCACCTCGTCGAGCGCGGCCCGCCCGCGCGCCGAGAGAACGAGCGTCGCCTGCTGATCCGCCCACGCAAGCGCGAGCGCCCTTCCGATGCCCATCGAGGCGCCCGTGATGACGACCGTGGTCATGCCGCGATCGTACCGCATCTCGGCTCAGGGCTTCGGCGTCTTGCCCATCATGCGCGCGGTGTTCTTGGTGATCGCCTTCGCGTAGACCGAGAACGGCGCGAGGCGCTTGAGCATCCACGCCGCGCGTCCGTCGGCGTGCGTGAGGATGTGAAAGTCGCCGCGCCGTACGCCTTTGAACGTGAGGTCGGCGATCTCGTCGGCGCCGCGCTTGGCCTTGTTCACGAGCCGGTGCGTGACGGACGCGATGTCGGCGTTCCCGGTGCGCATCGTCTCGGTGAGGTTCGTGCGAAAAAAGGAGGGGCACACCACGCTCACCTTGATCTTGTCGCGCGCCAGCTCGACGGCGAGCGTCTCGGAGATCGCCACCACCGCCGCCTTGGTGGCGTTGTACGCGGACATCATGGGCGGGTGGATGAGGCCGGCCATCGACGAGACGTTGATGAAGCGCCCGCCGCCCTGCTTCTGGAAGAGCGGCGTGAAGGTCCTGCAGCCACGCACCACGCCCAGCAGGTTGATGTCGACGATCCAGCGCCAGTCGTCCATCGAGATGTCGGTGATGCTGCCGCCGATGGCGACGCCCGCGTTGTTCACCACGATGTCGACGCCGCCCCAGCTCTCCTCGAGCCATTTCCGCGCGCTCTCGAGGTCCTCGTCCTTGGTGACGTCGCAGCGGAGCGCGTGCGCGGTGGCGCCCGCCCGGCGCAGGGCCTCCACGGTCTCGGCGAGGCGCTCGTCGTTGATGTCGCCGATGCAGACCCGGTAGCCGTCACGCGCCCAGCGCTCGGCGAGCGCGCGACCGAACCCCGAGGCGCCGCCGGTGACGAAGATGCGCTTGCTCATGGCCGGTGAGCTTAGGCCATTGCGCCGCGCGGAAGCAGGGCCTCGAGCTCCGCGGGGAGCGTCGTGAAGTCCGCGATCGTGAAGCGCGCGCCGGCGGCGCTCAGCTCGGCGGCGGTCACGTTCGTCGTCACGCCCACCACCAGCATCCCCGCGGCCGCGGCCGCCTGGATGCCGTTCACGGCGTCCTCGAAGGCCACGCACTCGGTCGCCGGCACGCCGAGGCGCTCGGCGGCGGCCAGGAACACGTCGGGCGCGGGCTTGCCGCGCAGGCCTTCGGACGCCACCACCGCGTCGAACGACGTGCCCCAGCCGAGCCCGTCGATCACCATGCTGCGGTTCGCGGGCGGCGCCGAGCTCGCCACCGCGAGCTTCATGCCTCCAGCGCGCAGCCGGGCGAGCAGCGCGTCCGCGCCGCGATGCGCCACCAGCTCCGGGCGGTAGAGCGTGCGGTAGGTGCTCTCCTTCTCCTCGGAGAGGGCCTCGCTCTCCGAGGAGCTGAGCGGCCGGCCGAGGAAGCGCGGGAAGATGTCCTCGTTCTTCAGGCCGTTGAACGACTGGAACGCCGCCTGGTCCATCACCAGCCCCAGCCGCCCGGCGAGCGCGCGGAACGCCTCGAAGTGGAAGCGGATGTTGTCGACGAGCGTGCCGTCGAGATCGAAGACCGCGCCCTTCACTCGGGGCGGAGATACGCGCCCTTGATCAGCTTCAGGATGAACTGGACGGTATCGAGGTCGGTCGAGAGGCTCTTGTTGAGCACCGTCTCGAGGTGTCCGTAGTTGTGCGCGAGCTGGAGGATGTCGAGCTCCTCGGGCTTCAGATCACGCAGCGGGGGGATCACCGGCTGCGAGAGCACGAGGCGCGTGTTGAGGTCGGGCAGCTCGCTCCGGATCTCGTTGAACTCGTCGAGCTGGCGGAGACCCTCCATGAGGACCTCCTGCACGCTGACGGTGAGCTCGTTGGGGAACTCGCGCTCGTCCGGCGGATCGAGATCGAAGAGGCCCTTCTGCCAGGTGAGCATCCGGAAGATGCTCTTCATCGGCGGGACGTCTTCGAGGTCGTTGATCGAGGCGTAGTAGATGACGCCCTTGCGCATGAAGATCTTGCCGACGTCGTCCGACTCGGTGCGTATGACGAGGACGCCGCTCTTCTTCGAAGTGCCGAACAGCTGGAGCAAGTCGGGGAGGGGGACCTCCTCGATGCTGCCGCTCATGGTGCGCGCTTGCGTGGTGCGGCGCGCGGCGGCGACGTTCTCGAGATCGCGCTTCGCATCGGTGCTGTCGGCGCGTGAGCCCTCGCCGGCGATCACCTTGAGGATGCTGGTGCCGATGAGGACGCGGTCGCCTTCCTTGAGGCGCGCGCGCTTGATCTTCTCGCCGTTTACGAAGGAGCCGTTGGTGGACCCGAGGTCCTCGATCCAGATCTGGTCCTGCTGCATCGTGATGCGCGCGTGCTTGCGGCTCACCATGTCCTCGACGAGCACCATGTCGAGATCGCTGGAGCGACCGACGATGATCGGCTTGTCGTTGACGATGGGAAACTCACCGCCCTGGTACTTGCCGCTGATGAAGCGGAGCACGTAGGAGCGACCGCCTCCGGGACGGCTATGGCCGGGAGGCATCGACGGCACTTGGGATGCCTTGTGGGCGGGGTCTTGCATCAGCGTGAGGACGAGACTGGGAGTACCACGAGTGGGGGAGGCTGGAACCCCCGCGCGAGGGATCCGCGGGAATCTTCAATCTTCAAAGGTATCTCGAAGAAAGACTATCGAGCCCACCCGAAGGTGGTCAAGTCGCGGTATGGGAACCGTGCAGCCATGGCGGATACGTCTGCGAAAGTAGGAGCCCGGCCGCAGGTCGAGGGCGGAGACCCCTTCGGAACACACCGGACCGTCGAGCCCAGGGGCACGCTTCCGCAGCCGGCGAGCCGCGTCGACAACGATTTCAGCAGGATCTACGCGGGCGAGCTGCTCCTGGCGGTGGATACCCTCAATGTCGACGCCGCCAGCTTTCGCCAGATGGAGGAGGCCGGGGCGAAGGCCGGGGAGCCCGCCGCGGCCGCGGTTTCGAGAAACGTCCTCGAAACCATTGCTTCCCGCGGAAAGCAGCACAACCCGGTCACCGGCTCCGGCGGCATGCTCCTCGGACGCGTGCTCCAGGTCGCGAGCGACCGCCCGGACGCTGCGATCCTGAAGCCCGGCGATCGCGTGGCCACGCTCGTCTCGCTCTCCCTCACGCCGCTGCGGGTCGATCGCGTGCTCGCGGTGCGCGTCGCGAGCGCCCAGCTCGACGTCGAGGGCGAGGCGGTGCTCTTCGCGAGCGGCGCGTATGCGCGCATGCCCGTCGATCTCCCGGAGCGCCTCGCGCTCGCCGTGCTCGACGTCGCGGGGGCCGCGCCGCAGGTGGCGCGCCTCGTGGCGCCGGGCGCGAGCGTCTGCATCTTCGGCGCGGGCGGCAAGAGCGGGATCCTGTGCGCCGCGGAGGCGCGGCGCGCCGGCGGTCCTTCGGCGCGGGTCATCGGCGTCGAGACGCACGAGCCGTACGCCGCGGATCTACGCGCGCTCGGCCTGTGCGACGAGGTCCTCTCGCTGGACGCGCGCGACCCGGTCGCGGCGCGCACCGCGGTGCTCGCGGCGAACGGCGGGCGCGAGGTGGATCTCTCGCTCTCGTGCGTGAACGTCACCGACGCCGAGATGAGCGCGATCATGGTCACGCGCGATCGCGGTATCGCCTACTTCTTCGCGATGTCGACGAGCTTCACGAAGGCTGCGCTGGGCGCGGAGGGCATCTCGAAGGACGTCGACCTGATGATCGGCAACGGCTACGCGATCGGCCACGCCGATCACTCGCTGGCGATGATGCGTGAGATGCCGGCCATCCGCGCGCTGTTCGAGAAGCGATACGGCTGATCGGCGTGGGCCGTCGTGGTCATCGCTTGTTCTTCCGACGCGGATTGTGCTTGCCGACCAGCGGGAGGTAGTCGGGCATCGGCGCCTCCGAAGGCGGGACGAAGCGCAGCGCGGCCTGCTCGGCGTACGCCGGGAGGCCCTTCACCATGGCGGTCAGCTCGTCCTTCGCGGCGAGCGTCGGCTCTTCCTTGACCCACGCCGCGAGCGCCTCGCCCAGCTCCGCCACCTGCGTGCCCCGCAGGTGACCGCGCTTGCCGAGGTCGTGGTAGCTGCGCGCCAGCGAGTCGCCGTCGAAGCGGTGCTGGGTGACGAGCTCGGTCGCCACCCGCAGCACGCCCTGCGCGGGGAGGCGGCCGTCCTCGTACACGACGAATGCAGATTGCAGGTAATTGTAGAACGGCACCACGCGCGGCCCGTAGATCGCGAAGTCGCCCGGGGGGGTCTGCTGCTCGAGGTGGATGAGGATGCGCTCCACCACTGGCGCGCCCTTCACGAGCTTCACGCAGCGCTGCACGTCCTCCAGCACGTCGTCGTAGACCCGCCCGCGCTCGCCGATCTGCTGCACCAGCTCCTCGCCGGCGCGCCCCGCCATGATGTCGGCGTAGAGCGAGTAGACGAACGCATCGGCCTCGGCGTCGTCGCCGACCAGCGTCTCGCGTGCATCGCTCTCGCCCAGCGCGGTGCGCGCATCGAGCAGGGCGGGGAGCTTGTACCCGAGCTGATCC
>JAYTBL010000990.1:0-6599 GCA_043736975.1 Polyangiaceae bacterium | reverse complement strand
ACCCCTCGATATCTTTGCGGAGAGCAAGGGATTCGAACCCTTGGTAGCTTTCACTACACCTGATTTCGAATCAGGCACCTTCGGCCACTCGGTCAGCTCTCCACCGCGGAAATTCGTCGATCGGGCGGCCCCTGTCAAGCAGAGGCTCCGATCTGGCGATCAGGGGGCGATCAGGGGGCGATCAGGGGCGATCAGGGGCGCTGCGGGACGGCTGGCGGCGTGAGGGCGGTGCCGGGGCGGCCGACCCGCTTCGCGTCCCCGCCTTCGGGGATCACGCGGTCGCCGTTGACGTCCTCGACATCGAGCACGATCTCGACCGCGATCTTCGCGGGCTCGTAGGTGCGGAGCCCCAGATCGAAGCCGACCAGGTTCGCGACGACCGCAGGGATGAACGGCGCGAGCACCACGTCCTGCTGGCTCGAGCGGTTCTGCACGTTGAAGGCGCGGTTGTAGAGCGCAGGGCCGGCGAACGCGCTGTCGGCGGCGGGCGGGGTCTTCTGGAGCTTCATCGCCGTGCCAAGGTCGGTCGCGAGCTCGACGAAATCGTCCGGGGTGATGATGCCCTCGATGCGGCCGAGCGGGCCCAGGATGTAGCGGCCGTTGATGCCGCTGAAGTTGGGCGTCGTCGCCTCCTGGTCGACGGTGACCCCCGGCTCGTAGCGCACGAACTCGTTCCAGGGGTTGAGCAGCAGCTCGACCACGTGCGGCTTGTCCTCGAGGTTCGAGATGGTGAAGCGCGCCGTGATGCGCGTGTCGCTCGCGAGCTGGAACGGCGGGCGCGGGTACGGGTCGGATGCGCCCTTGGGACGCTCGTCGTCCGAGGGCCGGCGCAGCGGCAGCTCCACCGGCTGGTACGCCTCGTAGATCTGCATCTGACCGTCGTCGTACGTCGGCGCCGCGGTCTCGAGCATGCCGAGCACCACCGGCGGCTCGACCTGCGTCTCGCCCTTCTCGGCGCAGCCGATGGACATGGCGAGCGCCACCACGAACCCCGTGAGCAAGAGAGCGCGCATGCGAGCCTCCACCACAGAACGTATCAGCTCCCCATCACCCGATACAGGCCCTGGCGGCTCACGCCGAGGCTCCGGGCCGCCGATTTCTTGTTGCCGTCGGCGCCCGCTACCGCGCGCCCGATCAGCTCGCGGAGCTCGGCTTTGTGGCGGGCACGCATGCCGGCCAGCGTCGTCTCCTTCACTACCGGCTTCACGCTCGCACTCCCTGCGCCACGGGCCGACACCGACGACCCGATCGCCGCCGCCAGCTCGCGCCGCCCGATGACCGTGCCCTCGACCATGGTGGCGGCGACGCGCAGCACGTCGCGAGCTCGCGCACGTTGCCGGGCCACGCATGCTCCGAGAGGATGGCGAGCGCCGGGACGTCGAGGCGGTGGTTCTTCGTGGAGGCCTCGCGGAAGAGCAGCGCGCGCGCGATGGCGGGGAGATCCTCGGGGCGCTCGCGCAGCGCGGGCACGTGCACGGTGATGGCGGCGAGGCGGTAGTAGAGATCTTCGCGGAACGCCCCGGACTCCACCATTTGCGAGAGATCGCGGTGGGTGGCGGCGATCACGCGTACGTCGACCACGCGCGAGCGCGTCCCGCCCACCGCGCGCACCTCGCCGTCCTCGAGGACGCGCAGCAGCTTCGCCTGCATCGCCGGGCTCATCTCCCCGACCTCGTCGAGGAAGAGCGTGCCGCCTTCGGCCTCCACGAAGAGACCACCTCGCGCGCGTTCGGCGCCGGTGAAGGCGCCGCGCTCGTGACCGAACAGCTCCGCCTCGAGCAGCGGCTGGGGGATGGCCGCGCAGTTGATGGCCACGAAGGGGGCCCGCGCGCGCGGCGAGAGCCGATGCCCGAAGCGCGCGAACAGCTCCTTGCCCGAGCCCGTCTCGCCGGTGAGGACCAGGCTGGCGTTCGAGCGCGCGGCGCGCGCCACCGTGGCCACGGTCTTCATCAGCGCCGGGGAGCGGCCCGCGATGCCGATCTCTTCCTGGGCCACGAGGACCTCGTCGCCCATCGCCAGGTCGGCCTCCGAGCGCTGCGTGCTGCGCAGCGCGATGGTGCGCTGCTCGACCTGACGCAGCGAGCGCAGGATCGTCTTGCGGTACTCGGGGGGCGTCCGGTCCACGAGTCGGGCGCGGAGCATGACCAGCGAGTTGCGCGCGAGCTGGCCGATCGGCTCGGGCTCGCTGACCAGCGCGGAGAACGCCTCGTGCTCGATACGCGCCGCCGAGCCGGACGCGAGCGCCGCGGTCCCGAGCCACCGCAGCAGCCACGCATCGCGCGCGCCGGCCCGGGCGGCGATGGCCGCGCTGCACCAGCGTGAGCGCGCGGATGCGCTCCAGCGCGAAGCGGATCGGCGGCTCGAGGCCGGCGATCGAGAGGCCGTCGGCGACCAGGCGATCCACCACCTCGGGCCGCGTGCCGGTGGCGAGCGCGATGCCGGCGCGGAGGGCGATCATCTGCGCGCGCTGCCAGCCGGACTTGAGCGCGTCGTCATCGAGGCCCTCGAGGATCTTGCGGGCGTCCTCGTAGGCGCCGATATCCACGAACGTGAGGAGCCGCGCCGACGTGATGTTCCACTCGCTGGGCAGGGGCCGCTTCGCCGCCGGGAGCTCGGTCGCGCGATCGAGGATGCGCAGCGCGAGGTCGTAGCGGCCGGCCGCGCGATGGGCCATTGCGGCATTGTAGAGTACACGTAACGAGCGGGCGCGCGGCATGGCGTCGAGCGGCATCGCGAGGAGGATGTCGAAGGCCTCGCGCGCGCGCTCGTCGTCACCGAGGCGCGACAGGAGCAACGCGTAGTCGGAGAGGACCGTGGCGCCGGTGCGCGCGTCGCCGCTGCGCTCGGCGAGGAGGCGCGCGCGGGCCGCGTGCTTGAGGCCCGACACGTAGTCGCGGCGCGCGCGATGCGGATGGCCTCGTCGGCCAGGCGCTCCGCCTCGTCGCCCCGGTCGTCGTAGAGGAGCGCGAGCGCGAGGATGCGCCGCGCCTCGGCGCGCGACGAGCCCTCGCTGCGCGGCCGCGCGCTCTCCGCGGCGCGCTCGCTGGTGGTGTCGGACGCGCGTACCGCCTCCTGCGCCAGCACGCGGGCGCGCTGGAAATCGCCGGAATCGAAGGCCTCGCGGGCCTGGGCTAGCGCTGAGTTCCGGGGGCGCGGCATGGAGTGTCGAAAAATGTGACACTGCCCCGCGGCGAAGGCCAGAGCGATGCTGCGAAACCAGCGCGTGCGCGCCGCGTACCTCGGGGATGGGAACGTCGATGCTCACGCGGCTGCTGGTCCTCGCGGCGGTCGGCGGGCTGGCCGTGACCGCGCTCGCTCACCCCGCGGGGGCGAACGGCGAGGTGCGCGCCGCCGATTCCACCGCGGTGCCGGTGCTCGTCGAGCTGTTCACGTCGGAGGGGTGCTCGAGCTGCCCCCCCGCGGATGTGGTGCTCGCGGGGCTCGAGCGGACACAGTCGGTGGCGGGGGCGCGCATCGTGCCGCTCGCTCTGCACGTGGACTACTGGGATCGCCTGGGCTGGACCGATCCCTTCTCCACGGCGCGCGCCAGCGAACGCCAGCGCGCGTATGCCCCGCTGGGGAGCGGCTCGTACACGCCGCAGGCGGTCGTCGACGGCCGCGTCGAGACGGTGGGCTCGCGCCGCGGCGTGATCGAGCAGGCCATCGGCGAGGCGGCGAAGCGGCCACATGCCGCGATCGCGGTCGACCTCGCGCCGCGCTCCAACGAGACGGCCCCATTCGAGATCACGCTGCGCATCGGCGCGCTGCCGCCGGGCTCGGCGAGCGACGCGGAGGCGGTGGTGGCGCTCACGCAGAACGTGGCGCGCGGGGAGGTCAAGCGCGGGGAGAACGGCGGCTCGACGCTCGAGCACACCGCGATCGCTCGCGACCTCGCGATCGCCGGCGCGGTGCCGGCGGCCGGCGGCACCCTGAAGATCAGCGTGAAGGCGCCCGCCGGCGTGACGGCGAAAGATCTGCGGATCGTGGCTTTCGTACAGGAGCGCGCCGCGCGCAAGGTGATCGGGACGGCGACACGCGAGGCGCGCTGAGCACGTGAGTGGTACGCTGGCGGCGTGACCGAGCCTCTGGTGCTGGCGGAGGATCTCCGTGTCGATGTCGATGGCGTCCCCGCGTGCGACGGGCTCACGCTGCGGACCAGCGGCGAGCGTCTGCTGCTGCTCGGCGCGCCGCACGCGCTGTTCGAGGCGCTCGCCGGGATCCGCCCGGTGCGGCGCGGCACGCTGAGCGTACGCGGGGTCTCGCTGGCGAGGGCGGTGACGGACGGCGTGGTGGCCGCCGCACCGCTCGACCCGCCGCTGCCGCCGAAGTGGACCGCGACCGAGTACGTCACCTGGAGCGCGCGCCTCTCCGGGCGTAGCGCGAGCGATGCCCGTACGCTCGCGAAGAACGCCATCGCGCGCGTGCAGCTCGGCGCCATCGCCACCCAGCCGCTCGCGCGCATGGTCCCGCACGCGCGGCGCGGCGTGGTGGTGGCGGCGGCGCTGGCTACCGCCTCGCAGACGCTCATCCTCGAGGACCCGCTCGCCAACCTGCCCGAGGAGAGCGCGCGCACCTGGGCCGGGATCCTGGTCGCCGCGCTGGAGGAGGTCCCGTGGGTGGTGGTCGCGGGCCGCATCGCGCTGACCTCGCCGCTCGTCATCGCCTGCGACGAGGCGCTGGTCATCTCCAGCTCACGGGTCGACGCCCAGGGCCCGCCTGCGGAGATCGCGGCCGCGCATCATCGCTTCGTCGCGCGCATCCACGGCTCGCTCGAGGCGCTCACCGCCAGGCTCGCCGCGCGCGGCGCCCGCATCGACGTGCAGGGCGCGCAGGTCCTGCTCGACCTCGGCGATGCCGTGACCACCGCCGACCTCCTGCGGATGGCCGCGGAGAGCGACGCTACCATCGTGGAGATGGTCCCGATCGCCCGCGCCCTGACCTGACCGTGGTAACGTGCGTCCGATGGACAAGGACGACGCAGAGAAGCGCAGCGACGCGCTCACGCGCACGCCCCTCGGCGGCGGACGGCTCGGCACGTACACCATGCTCGGCGCCGCCTGCGGGGTGGTCCCGCTCCCCTGGATTCCGGACGCCACGGTGCGTCGGGTGCGCGGCGCGCTCGTCCACGATCTGACCTCGCGGCACGGCCTCGCGCTCACGCCCGAGGCGCGCACATTGCTGGTCGAGCCCAACGGCACCGAGGGGCCGCGCGGTCTGCTGAACCAGGGCGCGCGCTTCGCGGTGGGCAAGGTGCTGGGCCGCTTCGGGCCGTTCGCGCTCATCGCGCCGGTGCGCTCGGCGCTCGGCACGTACGCGCTCGGGCACCTCCTCCAGCGGTACCTCGAGTCGTCGCGCACCGCGCGCTCGGTCCGCATCGACATCGAGGAGGCCCGCCGCGTGCGCCGCGCCATCGATCAGGCGATCGTCTTCGCGCTGACGACCGAGGCCCGGCCCTCGCGCGAGGAGTCTCCGCATGCGCCCGAGGATCTGCGCGACAAGGGCGAGCAGGTCGTCGACGGCGTCCTCATCTCGATCGCCAGCATGCCCGGCTGGCTCGTGCGTCGTCTCGAGGCGGCGTTCGACGAGGTCCTCGTAAGCGACCGCTCATGAGCGGAGCGGAGTCGCGCAAGGCGCTGGTCAAGGCGCGCCGGATCGTCGTCAAGATCGGCTCCAGCACGCTCGCGCGTGATCCGTCGGCCTACGCGCGGCTCGCGGTGGCCATTCGCGATCTCCACGCGGCTGGCAAGCAGGTGGTGCTGGTCTCGAGCGGCGCCATCGCGCTGGGCACGAAGAAGCTGGGCTACCGCTCGCGGCCCAAGGAGATGGCGCGCCTCCAGGCGGCGGCTGCCGCCGGGCAGTGCCTGCTGATGCGCGCCTACGAGGAGGCCTTCGGCAACGAGGAGCTCACCGTCGCGCAGGTGCTGCTCACGCACGCCGACCTCGCCGACCGCGTCCGCGCCAACAACGCGCGCGCCGCGCTCTCGGCGCTGCTCGAGGCCCACGCGGTGCCGATCCTCAACGAGAACGACTCGGTCGCGATCGAGGAGATCAAGTTCGGCGACAACGACGAGCTGTCGGCGATGGTGACGCCGCTCGTCGACGCCGACGTGCTGGTGCTCCTCTCCGACGTCGAGGGCCTGCTCGATGCGAAGGGCGCGCGCGTGCCCGTGGTGCACGACGTCGCCACCGAGGCGCTGCCGCTGGTGCGGGCGCGCAAGAGCGACGTGGGCACCGGCGGCATGGCGAGCAAGATCGAGGCGGCCCGCCGCGCCACGCTCGCTGGTGCGCACGTGATCATCGCCGACGCGCGCAAGCCCGACGTGCTCGAGCGCATCTTCGCCGGCGCCGACGAGGGGACGCTCTTCGTCGCCGCCGCGCGCCGCCTCAGCGCGAAGAAGCACTGGATCGCATTCACGCTGCGCCCCCGCGGCGACGTATGGCTCGACCCCGGCGCTGCCGCGGCGGTGCGCGGCAAGGGCAAGAGCGTGCTCGCGGTCGGCGTCACCGGGGTGCGCGGCGACTTTCGGGCCGGCGATTCGGTGCGCGTCATCGCGCCCGACGGCGGCGAGCTGGGCCGCGGGCTCGCGCGCTGCTCCTCG
>JAYTBL010000989.1:0-14560 GCA_043736975.1 Polyangiaceae bacterium | reverse complement strand
GGAGGTCGGTGGCGAGGCGCCCTTCGCCATCCTCTCCAGCCCGCTCGCGCGGGCGCTGGAGACGGCCGAGATCGTCGCCGAGGTCACCCACCTCGCGCGGCGCGCCCGGGAAGACGAGAAGGCCCAGCTGGCCGGTGCGACCGGCGGCGTCGAGATCCGTCGGGAGCTCGGAATGGGCACGGAGAAGCTGGCGCTGCTCGCCGAGGCCGTGCGGGCCGGCCGCAAGCGCGTGATGATCATCGGCCACGAGCCCGACCTCTCGATGCTCGTGACCTCGCTGACCGGGTCGATGCCCGCGGGCGGCATGCAGAAGGCGATGGTGGTCGGCGTGAAGCTGACCGCCGATCCGCGGGTCGCAGGCCTCGAGTTCCGGTCGAAAGCGCGCTTCGTCCTCGAGCCGAAGACGCTGACCTGGCACCGCGACTGACCAGAGGCGGGGGCGTTGCGGGTCTCCCCCGGACGCGCTGAGCGTGCGGCGGGCCCCGGTCAAGGGGTTCCGCGTAGGGTCATCCCGATCGCGTTAGCGACACCTGCCTACATTGGATCGGGGGCGCCGGCCTACGTACCCAACGTACTAGAATCACTCGTAGAAAGTGGCTTCCTTGACAAGGGATCCCTCGTCCCTTACCCCCAAATGAAGACGGCATCCTCATGAGCGCACGAACGGGGTCGAACATCGAAGCTTGGCTCGCCCCGCGATGGTCGCGGGGCGCCGCAGCGGTCGCTCGTCCGCTCGCTCGCACCCTCACTGTGCCGCCCCGGGCGCACGCCTCCGCAGCCGCCATCCGCATCCCGGACCGGCTGAGCGCCCAGCTCGCGCTCGTCTTCCCGACGGCCGCGCCGCAGCTCTTCATCCACGAGGGTGCCCGGCAGGCGCTCGAGCGGAAGCTCAAGGCCATGAGTCCCGGCCGCGTCGTGATCCTGTCGATCACCGACAACCGGCACTCGATCATCTCGCACTCGATGCGGCACGGCGTCCTCCACGCCCGCATCCACCACATGTTCCTCGACGCGCCGCTGCGCGTGACCAATGCGCTCGTCCGGTATGTGACTCGCGGGGACAAGCGTGCAAGCGAGCTCGTCGGCAACTACATCGAGATGAACGGCGCCCGCCTGGCGCGCAGACGGCCGCGCGCCATCCCCCTCGTCGCGAAGGGGACGCACCACGATCTCCTCGGGCTCTTCCAGGAGATCAACACCAAGTACTTCGGCGGCGCGTGCCACGCGCTGATCACGTGGGGCAAGAAGCAGCCGCGCCGGAGCGAAGGGCCGCGCAAGGCCATCAAGCTCGGGAGCTACTCGAACCTCGAGCGCCTCATCCGCATCCACCCCACGCTCGATCGCTCGTGGGTGCCCCGCTATTTCGTGGCGTTCGTCGTCTACCACGAGATGCTGCACCACATGATCCCCGCCGCCCGCGGCAACATGCGCGCGAGCACCGCGAACCTCACGTTCGACGCCGCGCGCAGCCGCGGCCAGCGCCGCGTCCTGCATCCGGCCGAGTTCCTCGAGCGGGAGCGCCTCTTCCGCAAGTACGAGCGTGCCCTCGAATGGGAGCGGCGTCACATCGGCCGGCTGCTCCGTACCTCCTGAGCGCCCTCGAACGCGTGTGGTAGCCTGCCCGCCCGTGAGACGTCGGTTCGCCACCTTGCTCGGATCCTCAGCGCTCCTCGTCGTGGGTACGCTCGCCTGCGGTGGGGGAAACGGCGTCACCGAGCCTGGCGCGGGCGCGCCGAAGGGCGCGAGCGCTGCGACCGCCGCGGACGGGGGCGCGTCCTCGGCGAAGGCTGACGCCGCGCCGGCCCCCAAGCCGTTCGCCGGCTCGCCCACCGCCGCCACCCAGCTCATCGGCGAGGCGATCGACAAGCACGCCGCGGACATGAAGAAGTGCGTCGTCGAGTACCGCGCGCGGAAGAAGATGCCCCACGAGCGGGTCGAGATCGCGGTGGGAATCGATCAGGAAGGCCGGCTCCTCGGCGCGACCCTCAAGGGCGGCAAGCAGGACGCGCCGTTCTCGGACTGCGTGCAGCGGGCGCTCGCGACCGCGCCGTTTCCGCGCAGCCATGCGGGCGTCATCCAGGTCACGAAGAGCTACGAGGAGATCGAGCAGTGACGAGGGCGCGCTGGGAGCGGGCGCCGCGTGCGGTCGTCGTGCTCCTCGCGCTGCTCATCGCCGCGTGCAGCAAGCCCGCCAAGGCGCCCGGCGGCACCGCCGAAGATGCGGACAACGCCGGTCGAAAGCCGAACATCGCGTCGCAGACCGTCGTGGGGCACGTGCTCGGCTCGATCGGCGAGCGCACCATCGGCCCTTTCCTCGCCCGCAGCGGCGACGCGCACGCGGGGATGGTCGGCTGGATTACCGGTGCCGAGGGGATGACCCGGCGCGTGATCGCCATCCCGATCTCGGGCGTCGGCGAGCCGAAGGGCAGCGCGCGCTCGATCGCGACGGTCGGCATCGACGCCACGATGCTCGTCGTCCGTGCCACCGGGGGCAAGAGCCCAGGCTTCGCGCTGGCGTGGACCGTCCTCACCGATCGCGGCGAGGCGCTGTGGTCGGTGGTTCTCAACGACGACGGCGTCCCGCGCGACAAGCCGGTCGAGCTCGCCCGCACCGCCGACGACATCGTCTGGGTCGACGTCATCCCCACCGACGCCGGCGCGGTGACGGTGTGGGCGGAGGAGACCCGCGGCGGCGACGCGAACGTGCTCGTGGCCGGCCTCGACGTCGACGGCAAGGTCCGCGGCGTACCCGCCCGCGTCGCGCGCAACGTTACGGGCTGGCATGCGCTGGAGATCCCGGGCGGCGTCGGCCTCTCGACCGTCTCCTCGGGCGTCAACGCGCCGACGAAACCCGAGCCCGCCAAGCCTGCAGGCGTCCTGGTCACGCCGTCCGATGCGCGCGGCGGCCTGCTCTCGTTCCAGAGGCTCGACGGCGAAGGTCGCGTCGTGAGCCCGCCCGCCGCGGTGGTGACCAAGCCGGTCGTGAGCGGCGACGTCGAGGTGGTGCGCGGCCCGGGCCGCCTGGTGTTCGCGTGGACGGACCGCACCACCGATGACCCGTCGGTGGCGATGGCCACGCTCGGGGACGACGGCACCGTGGAGGCGCCGCGCAAGGTGGTCGAGGCCCGCGGTGGCGCCGCGCTCATCGGGCTCGCCTCGGCGGCGCACGGCACCGCCATCCTCTACGAGGCGCCGTTCCGGCGCGGTGCCGGCGATGCGCGGCACGTGTATAGTTCACGCATCGGGCCCGGCCTCGCCATCGAGGGACGGCCCGTCCCCGTCGAGGTGATGGGCCGCGCAACGCCCGAGCTCGTCGCCATCGAGGGCGGCTTCGCCATCCTCGCCCAGCAACGTGATTGCGAGCCCGGCTCGCCGCGCTGCCTCGATGCGCCGGTGATCCCCACGCTGGTCCGCACCGACGCCCGCCTCTTGCCAGTGCAGCGCGAGCCGTTCGCGTTCGGCGCCGACCCGGCCTCGATGGCCTGGGGCATGACGTGCGCCAGGGATCTGTGCGTGGCGCTCGCCGCCTCCGGCTCGGCGCCCGCGCGCGTCCGCGCCGCCGAGGTGCGGGCTCGCGCGAACGTCCAGGCGCCCGTCGCCGCCACCGCGACGCCCACCGACGGGCCGCGCGTCAGCGACATCGCGGCCGTCGTCACCGGCGAGACGGTCGTCGATCTGGCGGTCACGCACATCGCCGATGCCGCCATCGTCGCCACCCTCGGCACGAAGGCCGATCCCCCCGGCGCCAAGGCCAAGGTCGCGCTCGACGACGCGCGCAACGTCCCGCTCACGATCGCCACGCGCACCATCGATGCCGCAGGGGTCCTTTCGACCGCATCCACCGTGATCACTGGCCGCGCGCTCGCGGTGGGCGGCGTGGCGATGGCCTCGGCCGACAAGCCCGAGGACGGCGCGGCCATCGCCTGGGTGGCGCGCGACAACGGCGACCCCGAGGTCCACGTCACGAAGATCGACAAGAGGGGCAAGAAGACCAACGAGGTCCAGCTCACGACCGCGAAGGGCGACGCGAGCGACGTCGCGATCGCCTGGACCGGCAACGGCTGGATCGTCGCGTGGGTCGACGGCCGGGATGGCAACGGTGAGGTCTACGCCACACGCGTGGGGGTCGATCTCTCGCGCAACGCCGGTGAGCGCATCACCAACGCGCCCGGCGACGCCAGCGATCTGGTCGCGCTCGCCTCCGGCGATCTCGTGTGGCTCGCCTGGGCCGACCCTCGCGAGAGCCCGAAGGACGGCATGGCCGACGTGTTCGTGGGCGCCGTGAACAAGAAGGACGCGAAGCCCGCCATCGCCGAGCAGCGCCAGCTCGCCACCGCCGCACACTCGCGGACACCGCAGCTCGCGGCGCCTGCGGCGCTCCCTGGCACGCTGAGCGGCGTCGTCGTCGCGTGGATCGAGGAGGCGCCCCTCGGCGTCGAGACCCCGGCCTCCAGCGGCTACGGCGCGATGTGGGCCACAGTCGGCCCCGACGGCAAGACGACGCAGCGACCGGTGAAGCTCCCTGCAGGCGGCGAGGGGGCCGCGACCTCGGTGGCGCTCGAGCGCCACGCCAAGGGCCTGCACGCCGTGGTCGCCCGCAGCATGGCCGACGCCATCGCCCTCGACGGCATGGAGCTCTCGGGGGACGCCCCGCGGGCCTACCCGCTCGTCACGCTCGACGGGCCTCCGTCGCTCGATGTCGCGCTCGTCCTCGACGGCGCGGCGCTGTACTTCAACGACGATGGACCCTCCCTCGCCGACAAGCGCGCCCGCCGCGCACGCATCACCTGGCTCCCCGGTTCGCCCTGAAATCGCGGGATCTCGTGACAATCTGCGGGCCCGCCGCCGATGGTACGCAACCGCCGGGCCGCTCGGCCGACAGGCACCACAGGGCGGACATCAACGTGCGCCACCGAGGAGAGTCATGTCCGAGCCGCCGAGCATTTCTGCACGTCCCGATGTCACCGTCGCCACCACGCAGCCGCGCGTCACGCCCACGCCCGCGCGCGGCGCCTTCAAGCAGGTGCTCGCGCAGTCGCTGGTGCGCGGCGCCGAGACCGCGATGAAGGTGCTCCCCGGCGGGCCGCTCATGGCGGTCGCCGTTCGCGGTAGCGGCGGCGCCGCCGCGTCCCTCGGCATTCCGTTGGGCGGCGTCGGCGCCCCGCCCACGCGCGGCGCTCCTGAGGGGCCCGGCGGCGTGAGCATCCGATCGGGCGGCGTCGCGAACGCGGCGATCAACGCCACCGGCGTCACCGGCGCCGCCGGCACGCCCGGGGCACCGGGAGGGGACGCGGGGATCGAGGCGTCGCTCCAGCAGAGCCAGGAGATGAACCTCTACTACCTCCAGATCCAGGAGACCGTGAACGCGCAGAACCGCACGTTCTCCACGCTCTCCAACGTCCTCAAGGCCGAGCACGACACGGTGAAGACCGCGATCGGCAACATCCGCTAGACTGGAGACTCCCATGGCGATCGACCGCATCGGAAAAGGTGTCGCGCTTCCTCCCACGCCCGAGACCGGGGGCCCGGGGGGCGCGACGAAGACTGGAGGTCCCGCTGCGCCGTTCGCGGTCGAGCGGAGCGAGAAGGCGGGACCTGCGGCGCCTACGCAGAACACACAAGGAACGGAAACGACGTCGCCGCTGGCGCGGCTTCGCTCGGGAGAGGTCGACGTGAACGGATATGTCGACCTGAAGGTGGACGAGGCGACGAAGGGCCTCGAGGGCGTCCCCGCCGCCGAGCTCGCCGAGATCAAGAGCGTGCTCCGCGATCAGCTGCGCACCGACCCGGGCCTTGCGGACCTCGTGCGCACGGTGGCCGGGAAGAGCCCCTCGCCGCCCGAAGAGTGACGGAAAAACCGCTCGATGAGGTAGCTTCAGGGCGTGATTGGTCGCCGGGCTTTCCTCGCATCGCTGGCGCTCGCGGGGTGCTCGGACTGTCGCCGCCGCGGGAACGACCACCCGCCGGCGCCCATCCCGACCAAGCTCCCCGAGATGCCGGTCCTCGTGCCGGACGCCGCGCCGCTGCCGCGCGGCGAGGTCGGCACCGAGACCTGGACCTTCGAAGGGAACGGCCGCGCGGTCGTCATCGTGCCGTCATGGCGCAAGAGCGACGAGAAGCTGCCGGTGCTCGTCGCGCTGCACGGCCGCGGCGAGGCCAACAAGGGGCCCATCGAGGGGGTGATGGGCTGGCCGCGCGACTACGCGCTGCTCCGCGCCATCGAGCGCCTCTGCTCGCCGCCGCTGACCGGTGACGACTACGAGGGCTTTTTCGACGAGACGCGCCTGACGGAGACGAACGCCTCCCTCGTGACCACCCCGTTCCGGGGGCTGATCGTGGTTTGCCCGTACCTCCCCGACGTCGATCTGCACAAGCCCGCGCCGGTGAAGGACTACGCGCGCTACCTCCTCGAGGTGGTGCTGCCGCGCGTGCGCGCCGAGCTGCCCGCGCTCGCCGCTCCGGCGGCCACCGGCATCGACGGGGTCTCGCTCGGCGGCGCGGTCTCGCTGCGCGTCGGGCTCGGCAACCCGACCGCGTTCGGCGCGGTGGGCAGCCTCCAGGCCGCGCTGGGCGAGGATCAGGTTCCAGAGTTCACCGAGCTGGCGCGCGCCGCGCGCGCCAGGAACGCGAAGCTCGCGCTCCGCCTCCTCACGAGCAAGGACGACTACTTTCGCAGCGCCATCTCGCACACGTCCGCAGCCTGGAAATCCGCGAAGATCGACCACGACTTCGCCGACGTGCCCGGCCCCCACGACTACCCGTTCAACCGGGGCCCCGGCGCGATCGAGATGCTGCTCTGGCACGACCGCACGCTCGCCCGCGCGTGACCGCGTACCTGCTAGGATGCCGCGCCGATGGCAGTGGTCGCGAGCAAAGGTGTGAAGAGCAAGGCGCAGGGCGCGCAGTGGCTGCTCACGCTCGATTCGCTCGCGCGTGACGCGGGGCTCGCCGATCGCAAGAATGTCGGCGGCAAGGGGGCGCGCCTCGCGTGGCTGCGCCATCACGGCTTCCTCGTGCCCGAGACCTGGGTGCTCCCGCAAAAGGCCTTCACCGCTGCGCTGCGCGAGCTGTCCCCCGCGTGCGAGCCGCGCTCGCTGCTGCGCGCTGCCAGCGGCCGCGCGGTCTACGCGCGCGCGGCCGAGGCGCGGCAGGAGATCCTCACCGCGAAGCTCCCGCCCAACCTCCAGGAGGAGCTGGAACAGCTCTGGAGCGAGCACGGCGCGAGCGCGCCGTGGGGCTTCGCGGTACGCTCCAGCGCGACCTGCGAGGACGGCGCGCTGGTCTCGATGGCCGGCCTCGCCGAGTCGGTGCTGGGCGTGCGCGGCGCGCCGGAGCTGATCGAGGCGGTGCGCCGGGTCTGGGCGTCGATCGCCTCGGGCCGCGCGCTCGGCTACCTGGCGACGCACGGCGTGCGCGACGTCGGGATGGCGGTCGTGATCCAGCCCATCGTGCAGGCCACCGCCGCGGGCGTCATGTTCACCCGCCGCCACGACTCCGCGCTCGGCAAGCCGCGTGAGCGCATCATCAACGCGGGCTTCGGCCTGGGATCGCCGGTCGTCGACGGCATCACGACGCCCGACATGCTCACCATCGCCGAGGATGGAACCACCATCGAGAGCACCATCGCGCGCAAGCTGCGCGTGGCGGTGGTGGGACCGAACGGCGTCATGGAGATCGCGGCCTCTGACCCCGACGCGCCCGCGCTAGACGGCGCGCGCATCACGGAGCTCGCCGCGGTGGCCAAGCGCCTCGAGGCCATCGAGGATGTCCCGTGGGACGTCGAGTTCGCCTGCGAAGGCGACCGCGTGTGGATCGTGCAGGCGCGCCATGTCACCGGACGCGGCTTCCCGGAGGGCGGCGAGGCCGACACCGTGTGGAGCAGCTGCAACGTCGGCGAGGCGCTGCCCGGCGTGGCGACGCCCTTCACCTGGTCGATCGCCGGCGACTACAGCGAGTCGGGTTTTCGCAAGGCGTTCGGCACGCTTGGCTGCGCGGTGCCGAAGCACGCGCGCCTCGTGGGCAACGTGCATGGCCGCTTCTACCTGAACCTCACCGAGTTCATGCGCATCGCCGCGCAGGTGCCGTGGCTCGACCCGCGCACGCTCGTCGAGCTGGGCGGAGGCTCGGGGGGCGACGAGCTCGCGAGCCAGATCGGCGACGTCTCGCGCGGCGGCTTCTACGCGCGCTTGCCGCTCACCGCGACGCGTCTCCTGCGCGAGCAGCTCCGCCTCGACGACCACGTCGCGAAGTTCGAGGCCGAAGCGGAGCAGTCGTTCCGCCTGCACAACGCGCTCGACCTCGCGATCCTCCCCGACGAGGGCGTGGCGCGGAAGATCCGCGACGTGCAGCTCCTCCTCGAGCGTACCGGCGACGTCATGCTCACGTGCGCCTCGAGCGCGCTCGGCACACACATCATCCTGAAGGGCGTGCTCTCGCGGGTCGAGCCGGCAGGCGCGGCGCGGCTCGCGCACGATCTCACGCGCGGCATTCGCGACCTGGAGAGCGCGCGGCCCGCCATCGGCGTCATGCGGCTCGTCGAGCTCGCGCGGCGCGATCCCGAGGCGCGCGACGTGCTGGTGACGGAGAACGCGACCGTCGGCGCCATCCCCGACGGACCGACGAAGCGCGCGCTGGTCAGCTTCCTCGACCTCTACGGCGACCGCGCGGTGCGAGAGGCCGAGCTCTCGACGCCGCGATGGAAGGAAGACCCGCGCCCCGTCCTCGCCATGATCCGCGTCTCGCTGCGTGGTGAGGCGCGCGATGTCGAGCCGCAGATCGCTCGCGCCAAGTCCGCCTCCGATGCCGAGATGCAGCGCCTCGTCCCGCGCATGAAGTTCGCAGAGCAGACGCTGGTGCGCCACCTGGTGGCGCGCGCGCAGAAGGCCGCGCGCCGGCGCGAGCAGATGCGCACCTGGGTGACGCGCGTGCTCGGTATGCTGCGCGACGTGGCGCTCGACGCCGACCGTCGCATCCTGCGCCTCGTGCCCGAGCTCGCGAAGGACTGGGCGGATCTGCGGGCCAAGGGCTCGCCGCTCGCCGGCACGCACACCGTGTTTTTTCTCACCGTCGACGAGGTGGTGAACGCGCTCCGGGCCTCGCGCACGGATCTCGCGCCGCTGGTGCGTGCGCGCCGCGCCGAGTACCTGCGCGACCAGGCGCGGCCCGATCCGCCGGCCACGTTCATCGGGGCGCCGCCCTCGGTGCAGCTGCCGCCGGCCGGTGGCGACGTGCTGAAGGGTACCGGCGCGAGCTCGGGCGTCGTCGAGGGCCTGGCGCGCGTGCTGCTGTCGGCGGCCGACATGAGCGAGCTGCAGCCCGGCGAGATCCTGGTCGTGCGCACCACCGACGTCGGGTGGACGCCGCTCTTCTGCATCGCGGCGGGCGTCGTGACCGAGCTCGGTGGTCCCCTGAGCCACGCGGCGGTGGTGGCGCGCGAGCTCGGTGTCCCGAGCGTCGTCAACGTCGACGGCGTGACGCGCGCGCTCAAGACCGGCGATCGCGTGCGCGTCGATGGCGAGCGCGGGATCGTCGAGCGGCTGCCGGCGACGTGACGACGCGCACGCCGCGACAGAAGCGCTGGGTGGTGCGCGCGGGCGACGGGAAGACCGTCGCCGAGATCGTGCGCAAGGCCGGGGAGGCGGAGCGCGCGCTGAGCGAAGGGCGTGTGTTCGTGGGACGGCGGCGGGTCACGAGCGGCGCGCTGCCGGTGAAGCCCGGGGACGAGGTGATCATCGGGCCAGCGCCGAGCGCGCCGAACGCGAGCCCGACGTGGAGCGTGATCTGGGAGAGGGTCGGGCTCATCGCCTGCCTCAAGCCCGCGGGGATGCCCACCGTGCCCGACCACGACGGGGCATCGCACGCGCTCGTTGCGCTGGTTGCGGCCAGCCTGGGGAAGACCGCGAACGATCTCTTCGTCACCTCGCGGCTCGATCGCGAGGTGAGCGGCGTGGTCGTGTTCGCGACCTCGCACGACGCCGAGGCGCGGCTCAAGGAGGCGCGCGCGCAGGGTCGCTACCTGCGGCGCTACGTGGCGATCGCGCGCGACGGCGCGACGGGCAGCGGGCCGTGGAATGCGCCGATCGGCCTGGGCAAGGACGCGCGGCATCGCGCCGCGTTCGGCCCCGAGGCGAAGGAGTCGCTCACGCGCTGGTCGGTGGTGGCGCGGGCGGGAGGCTTCGCGCTCCTCGCGGTCGCGCCTCACACCGGGCGCACGCACCAGATCCGCGTCCATGCCAGCCACGCCGGCGCCGCGCTGCTCGGCGATCGCGACTACGGCGGACCGACGCGCGTGACGCTCGACGGCGGTCGCGTCGTCTCCCTCGCGCGCATCGCGCTCCACGCTGCGCGCGTCACCATTCCCGACGAGACCGGCGCGCCGCAGACCGCCTGCGCGCCCGTACCTGCCCAGCTGCTCCGCGCATGGACGGACCTTGGCGGCGCCGCCGAAGCGTGGGATACGGCCGTGACGTGCGCGCTCGAACCCTGAAGCTCTCGGTCCTCCCGCTCGTCGCCATCGCGTGCGGGGCGCTCCTCGTGCTCGCCGCGTCGAGCGGTGATGCCTCGGCCGACAGCCGTGATGCCGGGCTGCAGGTCGCGCCCTCGCGTGACGCAGGCTCACCGATCTCGAAGACGCCCCCCGATCCGCCGCCGATGACGGAGCGCCAGCAGTGGGTCTTCGATCTCCGCTGGGACCGCGGCGACATCTACCTCATCGAGATCCACAAGGTGGACATGGCCGGCCCGCACCAGACGCCGCGCGTGATGGGCCGCTTCGCCCTCGAGCTCTTCGAGGGCCCGACGGTCATCGAGCGCGTGCGTTTCGACTTCCCGATGCTCGGCCCGCCGCCCGAGGCCTCCGACGCCGGCCTGAAGACGCCGCCGCGCTTCGAGCCGAAGCTGCGGACCCGCATCGGTGTCCTCTTCCCGGCGACCAAGCGCGGCACGAAGCTCGAGCTCTGGGACCGCGCGACGAACGTGCGGATGCCCCTGCCCTGGCCCCCGACCGAAGGACCGGCTTCCACCGACTCCGGCGTCCCCTAGAAAGAACGGTTCGGGGGCCGGTCCGTACAAGCCGGGACATGTCCACGCGATCCCTCGCTATGGCCCAGGATCCTCTGCAGGAACGCGCCTTTTGTGCGACCCTTCTCGAGATGACTCAGGGAGAAGTGTCCGAGCCCGATCCCCTCGTCGGCACGCTGGTCGCCGGCAAGTACCGCATCGTCAAGCAGCTGGGCGAGGGCGGCATGGGCTGCGTCTATCTCGCGGAACAGCAGCTCGGTTCGACGGCCCGCAAGGTCGCGCTCAAGACGCTCCACAAGCACCTCTCCCACGACCCCGCCATCAAGGCGCGCTTCGATCGCGAGGCGGGCACCGTCGCCGCGCTCGAGCACCCGAACACCATCCAGGTCTACGACTTCGGCTCGATGGAGGACGGCACCCTCTATCTCGTCATGGAGTTCGTGCAGGGCCGCAGCGTGGCCGACATTCTCGAGAAGGACGGCGCGATGCCGCCGGCGCGCGTCGAGAACATCATGCGCCAGGTGTGCGGCTCCCTCGAGGAGGCGCACGGTCATGGCATCGTCCATCGCGATCTCAAGCCGGACAACGTCGTGCTCTGCGAGCGCGCCGGTACCAAGGACTGGGTCGAGGTCCTCGACTTCGGCATCGCGAAGCGCTCGAGCGAGCACGACCCGAACGAGGCGAAGCTCACGCAGCAGGGCATGGTGCTCGGGACGCCGCCCTACATGAGCCCGGAGCAGTTCACCGGGCAGCCGGTCGACTCGCGCAGCGACATCTACGCGCTCGGCATCATGGCGTACGAGATGCTCGTCGGTAAGTACCCGTTCGAGGCGAACACCGCCTGGGAGTGGGCGTCGAAGCACATGACCGAGTCGCCGCGCCCCATCGAGACGCAGGCGCTCGGCACGAACGTCCCCGAGCGAATGCGCAGCGCCATCACGCGCGCGCTCGCCAAGAACAAGGACGAGCGCTTCGCCACGGTGAAGGAGTTCTACGAGGCGTTCGCGAGTGGCGGCGCCGGTGCTGCCGCACCGCACACCGCGGTGATGGGCGCGCCCCCGGTGCACGACAACGGCGCAGCTGCCGTCTCGGCGCCCGGGGCCTCCCGCCCGATGACCGAGATGGCCGCGCCCGTGATGGGCGGCATGGGCCCGAGCCCGCACGCCATGACTCCCGCGCCGTACGGCGGCCCGGGCTCCGCGCCCGGCAGCAACCAGGGCGCCCCGATCGCCATCCCCGCCGGGCCCGCGCACGTCGGGTCGCACGGCGGCGGCGAGAAGAAGGGCGGCGCGGGCCTGATCATCGGCCTGGGCGCGCTCGCGATCGTCCTGCTCGGCGGCGGTGCGGCGGTGTTCGCGCTGCGTGGCAAGCCGAAGACCGTGCCCACGGTCGACCCGCTCGCCGGCATGAGCGTGACCGCGCCGGTGGAGTCCGGAGCGACGACGCCTCCGCCGCCCGATGACTCGTCCGCCACGGGTACCGCTCCGCTCAATGGCACCGCCACCACCGCGGTCGCGGTGAACAACGCTGGCGGCGGCGCCGCGAGGGTCGCGCCCAAGACCGGAACTGCGTCGGCGATTCCCACGCCGAAACCGAAGGAGAGCGCGCCTCCGCCGGTCAAGGTAGACCCGCCGATCTGCGCCCGCGCGCGCGACGCGCTCGCCCGGAAGAGCTCCGCCGCCGCGAATCTCGTCGCCCAGTGCAAGGCAGCCGGCGGAAATCCCTGAAAATCGCCTGAAACTCCCGGCGTATCGGAGGCGCGGGTCGTCCGTCCAACCTCCTGCCACCAAGCTGCTATTCTCGCGTTGGTTCTACGATGCAATGTCCGTCGTGCCATGTCGCCGTAGAAGGCGGTCCCCCGTTCTGCCCGTCGTGCGGCGCCCCGCTCCCGCGTGAGGCCGGGCCCGATCCGCTGCTCGGGCGGGTCTTCCAGGACAAATACAAGATCGTGAAGCTGCTCGGCGAGGGCGGCATGGGCGCCGTCTACGTCGGCGAGCAGGCGCTCGGTCAGCACACGCGCAAGGTCGCGATCAAGACGCTGCACGCGCACCTCTCGCGCGACGAGAAGGTCCGCGATCGCTTCCAGCGCGAGGTGGGAACGCTCGCCACGCTCGAGCACCCGAACACCGTTCAGGTCTTCGACTTCGGAACGAGCCCCGACGGCGTCCTCTACATCGTCATGGAGTTCGTGCAGGGCCGCAGCATCGCCGACCACCTCGAGAAGGAGGGGTCGATGTCCGCGGCGCGCGTGGAGAAGATCCTCGCCCAGATCTGCGGCTCTCTCGCGGAGGCGCACGGCAAGGGGATCATCCATCGCGATCTCAAGCCCGACAACATCGTCCTCACCGAGCGCGCGGGCCAGAAGGACTTCGTGAAGGTCCTCGACTTCGGCATCGCGAAGCGCAGCGGCGCCGCGGACCGGAACGAGAAGCAGCTCACGCAGCAGGGGATGGTGCTCGGCACGCCGCCGTACATGAGCCCCGAGCAGTTCACGGGGCAGCCGCTCGACCCACGGAGCGACATCTACTCGCTCGCGGTGATGGCGTACGAGATGCTCACCGGCACGCTCCCGTTCGACGCGACCACGGCCTGGGAGTGGGCGACCCTCCACATGACCGCGGCGCCCAAGGCGATCGAGGCCACGCCGAACGGCGCTGCGCTCCCCGAGTCGATGCGCAGCGCGGTCATGCGCGCGCTCGCGAAGGACAAGGAGCAGCGCTTCGCGAACATCACCGAGTTCAACGATCGCTTCTCCGGCAGGATCGGTCCCTCGGCGTCCGAGTCGGCGCAGAAGCAGGCGACGTCGAACCACAAGTCAATCGCGCCCGCCCCGTCGCCGATGGATGCGCGGCCGGCCACCACCGACATGCCCAACGCGCCCTCGCAGATCGCCGCGCCGATCGCGTCCGCGTATGCGCCTCCGGCGATGCCGACGCCCGCCCCTGCGCCCGCCCGCGCGCCCGTGGTCGCAGCGGCGGCTGGTGCCGAGCTGCTGAAGGGCAAGACGCAGATGGGCGAGCCCCTGGCGTTCCCGCCCGACTTCGGCGCGAGCCCGGCGCCCGCTCCGTACGCCGCCCCGCCGGCGCCTGCGGCGTACGCGCCGCCGATGAACGTGGCGCCCGCGTACGGGCCGCAGCCCAGCTACGCGACGCCCGGGGGCGCGTCGGTGCCGCGTGGCCCCTCGCACGGCGGTAGCAACGGAGGTAGCGGCAGCAGCAAGGGGCTCATCCTGGGCGTCGCAGGCGTCGTCGCCGTGCTCAGCATCGGGCTCGTCGCGTGGGGTGCAGGGGCGCTCGGCAAGGGCTCGAGCAGCCCCGTCGTGGCGCCAATCGACCTCGGAACCTCCACGCCGGTCAGCACCGTGCAGCCCGTCGCCCCGCCGGATCCAGGCCCCACCGTTCCCGCCGCGCCGCTCGGCGGTCCCGTCGCGCCGCTCAATCCCGTCGCGCCCGGGGCTCCGGCGAAGCCGCCGTCGACCGCGCCCAAGCCGCCCACGCCGCCGCCCGGCACCCCGCCGCCCAAGCCGCCGGCCACCCCGCCG
>JAYTBL010000988.1:0-2623 GCA_043736975.1 Polyangiaceae bacterium | reverse complement strand
GCACGCGTCGTACGGGGCGTGCGCGGGCTGGGAGGCAGTAGGCAGGCGCTGCACCGACGTGACGTTCCCCGCGGGACCGATCGCGATCTGGAAGGAGGGCTGATCGTGCTGCGGGGGATCGAGCTCGGTCGCTGCGTGGCACGCGCTGATGCGAGGCATCGCAGCGTCGATCACGGGACGTGCCTCCTTCGACGTGGTGCCCGAATAGCGCGCGCTGCTGAAGCGCGCGCTCGTGCCGGTCATCTTCGGTCGCTTCCGCCCCGGCGCGCCGGGCAACCTCCTGGGGGAGGGGGGCTTCGGCGCCGTCTCGAGGGTCGTCCCAGCGGGAACGGTGTCGAGCGCCACGGCACGATCTTACTGCGTAGGGGCGATGGTCCGCGAGCCTGCACCGCGATAGGCGACGTTCGTGAAGCCCGGCGGTCCATTCATGCCGACGGCGGCGCCCGGGCTCGCCGGATCGATCCGGTTGATGTCGTCGGGCGCGCCGAACGCGTAGAGCCTGCCGCCCCAGTGACCGAGCCCGGTCACTTGGCGACCCGCGTTGATCGTGGCGGCGGCGCCGATCTTGTCACCGGTCGCGAGCGAGACCTCCCACAGGCAGTCGCCGGTGCCGCAGGTGCCTCCCGTGAGCACGACGTATCCCTTCATCCCGACGTTGATGAGGTCACCGACGCTGTAGCCGGCGAACACGCCCGCCTTCACGAGCGAGAGCGCGCCGGTCGTCCGGTCGATTCGGACGTAGTCACCGTTCGCGCCGTAGCCGACCAGCTCCTCAACATAGGGATTGCGCGTCCCGCGTGGGGCGAACGCGAGCGCCTGCGGGTAGGTCATGCCACCAGCGCCGATCGCCGTGCAGGTGAGCGCCGAAGGATCGACGCGATAGAGCGCCGAGCCACCTTGGCCAACTGCGAAGAGAGCTCCGTAGGGGTCGACGGCGAGCTCATCGAGCGAGGGACAGTTGTTGGCGGGGAGCGAGGTGCCGCCGCCCCATTGGCCGCTCACCGGATTGAACGTCCAGAGTCGCGTCGATAGCACGTAGATCAGGGGAGGCCCGGGCGAGCCCGGCAGCACGCCCCCATCGAACGGCGCTGTGGCATCGGGATCGCCGGCGTCGACGTACTCGACGGAGCCGTCACCGGTGGGGATCGGCGTGGGGTCCTCCTCGCGGACCAGTCCGCTGTCGATCCCTGCGCCGCCGTCCTGCGAGGCATCCGCGAGCTGCGGGGCTTCGCTGGGCGAGCTGGTCGTGGCGACGCCGCTGTAGCCACACGCCACGAGGGCGACGAAGGAGGCCAGGAGGACGGAGCGCCGCACCATGACAGAAGCATACCAAGTACACCCGTTCGTACCCCAAGGGCTCAGCGCGCTCGTCGCTGCCGTCGAAGCCAGGTTCCGAACGCCTCGCTGAGCCTCCGAGTCAAGCGCTGTCCCAGTGGGCGCGGCGCTTCGCGCACGAGGCGCAGCGAAACACGTACATCGAGATGCGCCCCGCCAGGACTTCAGCGGTGCGTTGGTGGGCGTCGCGCGCGTTTACCTGGAGCAGCTTGGCGATGACCTCTTCCTGGGTCTGCTCCGGTTCGCGCAGGCGCTCGAGCAGCGCCTCACGCATCGGGCCCATGAACACCATCGGCTTCTGGCAACAGAACAGCCAGCGCTCGCCCTGCCACGTCTCGTAGCGCGGTGTGCGGAGGAGCTCGCTCGAGGCCGCGTCCTCCGCGCGCACCATCCCGAGCTCCGTGTCCACGACATGGGCGACCGCCTTCCCCGCGCGGAAGCAAGCGAAGCAGGCGCTCGCGAAGCGAACCTCGGAAGGGGTCGCGCAGAAGGCGCACGGGCCCGCGTCATCGGCGACCGCGCTCTCGAGCGGGCCCTCGAAGAGCGGGAAGAGGTAGCCATCGTCGGCGATGCTCGCGAGCTTCTGCGAGGCGGGCGGCGTCGGGCGCGGCTTGATGAACGCGGCGGCAAGCTTCGATCTCTCCTGCGAGGCGACGCTGGGCAGGTAGTCGAGCAACGCGGCGCGCACGATCTTGGCGAGCTCGGCGTCGTCGACGAACAGCTCCTCGACGTGCTCTGACTCCAGGAGCAAGGTGCAGATCTTCGCGAGCAGCGGCGGCAGAGCGGCGTCGTCGTCGAGCGGCACGCCTCCCGCGACGGCTCGCCGGTCGAGCTCGCTCTGCGCGATGGCCAGCGAGCTCGCCGACGACAGGACCGACGTGACCAGGGCATCGACGGCGTGCTCGTAGCGATCGAGCGCCTCGACGATCTCTCGCGCGAGCTCCTCAGGCCGCTCGGTCTCGACGCTTTCCTGAGCCTGCAGGCGCCTGAGGATGGCGCTCGCGGCCCTCGCGGCGGGCTTGTCGTCGTACATGGTGTCCCTTCTACCGCGCGCGCGCTTGGGCGTCGCCGTTTCGCGCGCCTCGCAGCGGCCTCCTCAATCGTTGCGCGCGCCCTGCTCGATCCATCGCCTGATCGTCTCGGCGCCCGCGGGATCGAAGTCGGCCAGGATGCCGCGCGGATCGTTCTTCGGCATTCCGGCCTTCCCGGGGCAGCTCCCCTTCGAGTCGAAGCCGACCCCGACCAGCTGCCACAGCGCGCTCGCCTCGGGATTCCCTGGGACGACGAG
>JAYTBL010000987.1:0-6617 GCA_043736975.1 Polyangiaceae bacterium | reverse complement strand
AGAGCGTATCCCCGAGCGCCGCGATGGCCCCGCTCGATCCCAGCAGCAGCACGCTCGCCAGCGCCGCCACGACGACGGTGCGGACCATTCCTCCGGCGCGCAGCTTCGGGCCCGGCGCGCTCTCTCCGCGCAGGGTCCACACGGTGATCGCGAGCGCCCCGGTCAGGAGGAAAGTGTTCCCGAGGTGCAGGATCATCGAGAGCCCGCGCTTCATCGAGGCGTCGTGCGCGACGAGCTCGAACAGCACGAGCGCCGCCCCGATGAGCGCCTCGCCCATCACGAACGCGGTCGAGGCGATGGCCGCCTTGCGGGCGCGGTGCCCGCGCGGCATCGTCCGCAGCGTCCAGACCAGGAGCGCGACCACGAGCACCATCGCGAGGCCGCTCGTCACCCGGTGCGTCATCTCGATGATCGTCGCGCGGCTCTTGAGCTCCGGGATCCCCGCGCCGTTGCACAGCGGCCAGTGCGCGCCGCAGCCTGCGCCCGAGCCGCTCGCGCGGACGAAGGCGCCCCAGGCAATCACGAGGAGGTTGTAGGCGAGCACGCCCCAGCCGAAGCGTACGAGGCGGCGGCTGGCCTGGGGGGTGGCCGAGGGGGTGTCGATCCCGTCCTTCATGGGGCGAGGGGGACGTAGACCCGAGCGCCCGCTCCGGCAAGCGCTACGCGGTGTTACCCCGCGGCTTTCAGGGCCCTTCCAGGGGTGGTACGCTCCCTGACCAAGTGGCGGAGCAATCCAGCGCGGATTTCCGCGGAAGCCTGGGGCGGTACGCGCTGTACGGCGAGATCGCGGCCGGCGGCATGGCCACGGTCCATCTTGCGCGCCTGCTCGGGCCGGTCGGGTTCTCGCGCACGGTCGCCATCAAGCGCCTCCATCCGCACCTCGCCAAGGACCCGGACTTCGTCGCGATGTTCCTGGAGGAGGCGCGGCTCGCGGCCCGCGTCCGCCACCCGAACGTGGTCGCCACGCTCGACGTCGTCTCCGACGACGGCGAGCTTTTCCTGGTCATGGAGTACGTCGCGGGAGAGTCGCTCTCGCGGCTGGTCCGGAAGGCCCGCGAGGCGGGCGAGCGCGTCCCGCCGCGCTGCGCCGTGGGCATCATCTCGGGTGCGCTCGAAGGGCTGCACTCCGCGCACGAGGCGAAGAGCGAGAAGGGCCAGGTCCTCGGCCTGGTCCATCGCGACGTGTCGCCGCAGAACGTTCACGTCGGGACCGACGGCGTGCCTCGCCTCCTCGACTTCGGGATCGCGAAGGCGACGAACCGCGTGCAGGAGACCCGCACCGATCAGATCAAGGGCAAGGTCGCGTACATGTCGCCCGAGCAGCTGGCGAAGGGCGCCATCGATCGCCGCGCGGATGTGTATTCCGCGGCCGTCGTGCTCTGGGAGACCCTCACCGGCCAGCGCCTCTTCAAGGCGGACGACGTCCCCTCGCTCGTCTACGCGATCATCAACGAGGAGATCGTCCCGCCGAGCAGCGTCGTCCCCGATCTCCCGCCTGGCCTCGACGCCGTGGTCATGAAAGGCCTCGAGCGCGAGGCCGATCGGCGCTGGTCGACGGCGCGCGAGATGGCCGCGGAGCTCGAGGCGGTGCTCGCGCCGGCGCCGGCCCGCGAGATCAGCGAGTGGGTGCACACCATCGCCGGCGAGGCGCTCGACTGGCGACAGGATCTCGTACATCGCATCGAGAGCGAGACGTCGACGTCGATCCCACCGCCGATGCGGATCGACTCGCCGTCGTCGCCGATCGAGATCTCGAGCGGCGTGGTCCCGACCGAAGCCAACGATCCGCGCGGCGAAGCGACCACCATCTCCAACGAGAGCCGCAGCCCGTACGCCATCCCCGATGACGAGCGTGACACGCTCCTCGGTGCCGACGCGCGCCTGCCCACGCCGTCGGTGCTCGATGAGGCGAGCGTGGCCGACGGCGGCCACGTGGGCGGCCTCGGTCGCGTCGGGCTCGCGCTGCTCTTCCTCGCCGGCCTCATGCTGCTCGGCGGAGGCGTGCTCTTCGGCCTGCGCTGGATGCAGATGGCCAACGAGAGCGGGCAGACGACCCCGCCCGAGCCCAGCGCCTCGGCGGCAAGGCCGTCGGAGGCCGAGTCGGCGATCGTCATCGGCGGCGGGCAGCGCACGCCGCCCGGCGGCACCGCCGCCACCAACACCGCGCCGACCGGGGCGCCATTCTCCCCTCCGCCCTCGGCGCGCCCGCGGCCCACCGCCACCAGCGCGCCGGTGCGTGACGAGTGCGAGAACCCGTTCACCATCGACGCGCGCGGCATCCGGCATCCGAAGCCGCAGTGCTTCACCAAGCGCTGAGCTTCAGAGCAGCTTGCGCGGCGGCATCACGACGTTCGCGACCAGGACGCCGATCACCAGCGCGGCGCCGACCAGCGCCATGGTGAAGCCGGTCTGGATGCCCGCCTCGGCGCGCCGCGCCAGCATCTCACCGAGGCTCACGAACCCGAAGCTCCCGGGGACGAGCAGGATCATCCCCGGCAGCTGGAAGAGCTGCGCGGGCCGGTTCGTCACGCGGGCGAGGCCATTCGACAGGACGCACACGGCGAGCGCCGCGCAGAACGCCGACACGTGCGGCGCCTCGGGAATGTAGCGCACCGCGACCGCGGTCACGGCGTAGCCGGTCGCGCCCGAGACGAGCGCGGTCCACACGTACCGCCGCGGTACCTGGAAGATCACCGCGAACGAGAGCGCGGAGACCACGAGCGCGAGCGCCTGGTACGGGAGGCCGAGCCCCTCGCGGAGCGCAAGGACGCTGGGCATCGGAACGCCAGAGATCTTCTGGAACCCCGCGACGAGCGCGACGCCGAACAGGATCAGGAGCAGCGTGACTGCGGACTCCATGAGGCGCGCACCGCCCGAGACGAGGTTCTTCTGCGCGACCTCGGCGAGGCCGGTGGTGAAGGTCATGCCGGGAAAGAGCGAGATCGAGCCAGCGAGCACCACCACCTCGGGCGACGACGTCGGCCACACCCGCGTCGCGAGCCAGGCGCAGCTCGCGGCGAAGAGACCGCCCATGAACTCCTGGAGGAGGCGATGCGTGGGGTTGCGGTCGAGCAGCCGCCGGCTGCCGCCAATCACGGCGCCCACGATCGACGCGACGAGCACGTCGACCAGCGAGCCTCGGAAGAACACCGCAGCCGCGCCGGCGGCGCTGGTGGTGGCGGCCCAGACGAGCGCGGGCGACCACTGCGCGGGCTGCGCGACGATCATGCGGATGCGCGCGCGTGCCTGCTCGATGGTGGCGCGGCGATCGACGACGTCGTTGAAGATGGCGTCGACCATCGTGAGCCTCCCGAGGTCGACGCCCCAGTAGGAGAGGCGCGTCATGCGATGCACCTCGGCTACCGGCTCGTCGCCGCGGACCTGCGGCGTGACGCGAAGAAAGAGCCCGGTGGGCAGCGCGAAGGGCTCGGCGCGGTAGCCCTCGGCGTCGGCGACCGCGCGGATCACGTCCTCGAGGCGGTAGCTGGGGCAGCCGTACGACGCGAGCGTCGCGCCGATGTCGAGGAGGTAGTCGGCGAGCTCGTCACGCGTGCGCTGGCGTGCGGACGGCGTTGGCGAGAGCTCCGCGGAGTCCTCGCGCGGTGCGGTCATGCCGCGCGAGGCACGCGCGAGACGAGCGGACGGGGCGGACGCATCGCATCCGGCGCATGCATGCCGCGGAGCTTCTCGAAGAGCAGCTCCTGGTGCTCCTGTTCCATCCCGTAGAACTCGATACCGAACGAGAGGCCGGTGTCGCCGGGCCGGCGGCCATGCAGCACGCGCGCGACGACGGCGTGCGCGTCGATCCACACGTTGGAGCGCGGCGGCCGGAAGGCAACGAGCAGCTCCTCGCCGGTCAGGAGACGGACCCCCTTTCCGCGGACCAGCATCCCCTTGGTCGAGAGATCGAGCGCCAGATCGCCGACGAGCCGGAAATCATGCTCCCGCACCACCTGACAGTCGATGCGAACGAACCGCCGAAATGAGCTGCGCACGGGCTCGAGAGACGACATGAACGGCCTCCTACCGCTCGAATCGTAGGTACGGCGATGTAGGATGGTCAAGAAACGGTCGGCGCAATGACTCCGTGCGCGTCGAGCATGTGGGCGATGGCGGAGCGGAGGTCCTCGAGGCTGATCGGCTTGTCGAGGCGCGCGTTCGGCACGGTGTCGAGGAAGTCACGGACGCGCGGATTGGTGGCCCCGCCGGTGAGGAAGACGATGCGCTTCGCGACCTCCGGCGCGCAGGCCTCGAGCTCCACGTGGAACTCCATCCCGTTCATGCCGGGCATCATGAGGTCGCAGAGGAGGAGATCAAACCGTTCGCCCTCCTTCACCTGGGCGAGCGCCTCGGCTGCGTTCGTCAGGAGCACCACGTCGTGCTCGGCGACGAGAGCGCGGCGGAGCGCGAGGCCGAGCGCGGGCTCGTCGTCGATGCAGAGGATGCGCGCGCGGCGCGAGGAGCGGATCGGCAGCGGCGCGTGGACAGGCCGCGAAGGCTTGGTCGCGCGCGGGATGCTCACCACGAAGCGCGTTCCCTGGCCGGTCTCGCTGGTCACCGAGATGTCGCCGCCGAGCTGCGCCAGGATGCGCCGGCAGATGCTGAGGCCCAGCCCCGTGCCCTGACCGACAGGCTTGGTGGTGAAGAAGGGCTCGAAGATGCGCGGCAGCACGTCCTTGGGGATGCCGCTGCCGGTGTCGGCGATGGTGATGGTGACCATCTCGCCATCGAGGCGCGTCGCGATCTCGATGCGGTTGGCGTTCGGGTTGCTTTCGGGCATCGCCTGCGCGGCATTCACCACGAGGTTGAGGAAGACTTGCCCGAGGCGCGACTCGCTCGCGGTCACCGCTGGCACCTCCTCGTACTCCTTCACCACCGTCGCGCGCTGGCGGAGCGTGACGGCGGCCATGCGCAGCGAGGAGTCGAGGATCTGGCGGACGTCGATGCTCGTGAGATCGTCGTCATCGCCGCGGGAGAAGGTGCGTAGATCCTGGACGATGGCGCGGACGCGCTCGGCGCCGTGGTTCGTGTCGGCGAGCGCCTGCGAGAGATCGGTGATGCGCGCCTCGAGGCGGATCGCCGCCTCGGCGGGCAGCTCGCTGATGAGCATCTCCAGCTCGCCGGTCACGAACTCGAGGTTCGCGAGCACGTAGGCGAGCGGGTTGTTGATCTCGTGCCCGACGCCCGCCGCGAGAATGCCGATGGCCGCCATGCGGTCCATCTCGATCATCGCGGCCGCGATCTGGTTGCGCTCCGTGAGGTCGCGCGCCATCAGGAGCTTCGCTGGCTCGCCCTCGAACACCACCGGGCTGCGCACCACCTCGACGGTGATGATGCTGCCGTCGCGCCGCTTCCAGCTCTGCTCGACGGGAGTGGGGCGGTCGGAGTCGGGCGGGGGCGGGGGCGGGGGCGGGGGCGGGGGCAGGGGCAGGGGCGGGGGCAGGGGCGGGACGGTCTCGGCGGCGAGGCGGGCCCCACGCGTGTCGGACTCGACCACGATCGACGTGACGGGCTCCCCCGCGATCGCGGCCGGATCCGCATAGCCCAGGCGCTCCACCGCCTTGGGGTTCGCGTAGACGATGCGACCGTTCCGCTGCACGACGACGAGATCCGGAGACGACTCGATCATGAGACGGAAGCTCGCCTCCGCCTGCTGCCGCGCGAGATCGGCGCGGCGCCGGTCCGCGCGCGCGCGGCCATCGCGCAGCTCGCGAGTCACCGCCGGGCCCAGGCGCGTCAGGTTGCCTTTGAGGAGATAGTCATTCGCTCCCGCGCGCATGACCTCGACCGCGGTGTCCTCGCCGACCGTGCCCGAGACCACGATGAACGGTACGTCGGCGCTCGTCGCACGCACCAGCTGCAGCGCTGTCGGCGCATCGAGCGTGGGCATCGTGTAGTCGCAAAGCACGATGTCGAACGGCTCGCGCAAGGCAGAGCGCAGCGCCCCCTCCGTCTCCACGCGGCAGACGGAGACATCGAAGCCCGAACGTCTCAGCTCGCGGAGGACCAGCTCGGCATCGTCGTCCGAGTCCTCGACGAGGAGGAGCCGCACGGGCTCCACCGCAGTCCCCATCTACTTGGGTTACCACGAGAAGCGCCCGTTGCACGGACACGTAGCGATCCGTTTGGGTGACGCGCCCCATCGACTGAGGCGAAGCGCCTCGGTCGTACTCCCTAGGGAGTATGCGGAGCCCCCGATGACGCGAGATCAGCCACGGGCACGAGCAGCGTAGCGTTACAGACGCAGGTGCGCAGCTCGATCCATCCGTCGGAGCCGGCGAGGTAACGACCGATCGGCGGGAGCTCGGGCCACTCGCTGCGCGACCAGGTCTCGCCACAGCGACAGATCTTGGGCCAGGGCGGCGGCTGGGGCTCCATGAACCATTGCGTTGCACGGAAACGCCATCGCGGCCACCGCCCGCGCGCGAGGCGTACGCGGGCGCGGGCGCGGGCCTGAAGAGCCTCAAAACGTGGCCCTTGTGCGCCCCCGCTACCTTCGGTATGACCCTCGAGCATTCTGCGCCCGTAGCTCAGCTGGATAGAGCGTCGGCCTCCGGAGCCGTAGGTCAGAGGTTCGAATCCTCTCGGGCGCGCCACTCAGTAGCGGTTACGTCACT
>JAYTBL010000986.1:0-6621 GCA_043736975.1 Polyangiaceae bacterium | reverse complement strand
GTCACCGCTCTCGTCCGTCTCGAATCCCCACTTCGTGATGCCGAGCTCCGCCTTCGTCTCGGAGAGCGCCGCGAACACCGTCGACTCCGTCGGCGCCGGATACACCGTCGTCGGCTCGTCGCCTTCGCTGCCTCCGCATCCGGAGACCACGGCGAGGAGCACGAACGAGCTGAGGGCGAGCGTGGGGCGGAGGAAAGAACGGTTCACGATGGTGGACTCCCTGGGGTGCTGGGTTGCGAGCACGTGCAGGGTTGCAACGAGGGTGCCGCCGCAGATCACGAGCGATCCGGCACTTCCGCGCCCCTGATCGGAACGCGGAGTTCCGGGTGGGAACTCCTGGATCCCTCCGCTACGTCTCCTCGTCCCGACCCTCGATCTTCGCCAGGAGCATGTGGAAATAGCGGCGTCCGATCCCCGAGGCCTGCGCGGCCTTGGTCACGTTGCCGCTGAAGCTCTCGAGGATACTCTTCACGTAGCGCCGCTCGAAGTCGAGCGCGGCCAGCTGGCGGGCCTTGGAGAAGGGCACCGCATCGCGGATCAGGCGCTGCACGAGGTCGTCCGCCGGCGCGGCCCCGCTCGCGAGGCTCGGCGGCGCGGCGCCCAGCGCCTCCGGCGGATCCTCGGCGATGCGCTCGCCGAGCCCCATCTCGCCGAGCGCCTGCCAGCGCACCACCGTGTTGAGCAGCTCGCGCACGTTTCCCGGCCACGGATGCCCGCGGTAGCGCGCGAGGAACTCGGGCGGAAACGGCCCGGCGCTCGGCCCCAGCGAGGCCCAGAACGCGCGCGCCAAGAGCTCGACGTCGCCGCCGCGCTCGCGGAGCGGCGGTAGCTCGATCCGCGCCACCGCGAGCCGGAAGAAGAGGTCGTCGCGGAAGCGCCCGGCCGCGACCTCGCGATCGAGATCGCGCCGCGTCGCCGCGAGGATGCGGACGTTGCTCTTGAACCAGCCGGTGCCGCCCACGCGCTGGGTCTCGCCGCGCTGGATGGCGCGGAGGAGCTTGGGTTGGAGCGCGATGTCGAGATCGCCGATCTCGTCGATGAAGAGCGTCCCGCCGTCGGCCTGCTCGAAGACGCCCTTGCGCGTGGAGCAGGCGCCGGTGAACGAGCCCTTCTCGTGTCCGAAGAGCGCCGACTCCATCAGCGTGCCCGGCAGCGCGGTGCAGTCGAAGACGATGAACGGCCCCTTCACGCGCGGGCTCGACTCGTGGATGGCCTCGGCGAGCTGCTCCTTGCCGGTGCCGGTCTCGCCCTCGATGGTGCACGGGATGTCGGACGCCGCGATCTTGCGCGCGAACGCGTAAACGCGCTGCATCTTGGTGCTGGTGCCGAGCACGCCGCCGAAGCTCACCGCGCGCGCGACCTGCTCCCCCTCCTCGGCGGGCGCGAGCGTCACCAGCAGGAGCGTCTTGCCGATGGTGACGGTCTCGATGCCGCGCAGGAACGCGCCGTGGATGCGCAGCTCGTTGGCGAAGGTCCCGTTCGTCGAGTCGAGGTCGTCGACGCGCAGCGTCGTGTCCACGATCGACAGCGCCAGGTGACGCCGCGAGACGCGCTCGTCGGTGAGCACGAGATCGCAGATGGGGCTGGTCCCCACCAGCACGCGCGGCCCGGTGACGGTCAGCCGCTTGCTCTGGTCGGGGCCCGAGACCACCTCGATCACGAAGCTGACCTTGGGCGGCGCCTCGGGCGGCGCGCTCACCGCGCGGAGCGCATCCTTCAGGGTTTTTTCCACGTGTACCTCGATGACAGCACTGCGTGGTCGCTTCCGGAAGCCCGTGTCAGGGGTTCTGGGGCACGGGCGGCGGGTTCGCGTTGGGATCGGCGGGCTTGTTCTTGTCGTCGTCGGCAGCCTTCTGATCGTTGGCCTTGTCCTCGCGCTGCATCTGCTGCCCGGCCATGATGATCTCCTTGACGAGCTGCAGGAGCTGCGATGCAACGCCGTTGAGCTTGCCGTCGCCGGAGGTGGTCTCTTGTCCGGTCCTGGTCGTCTCCTGCCCGGGCCTGGTGAGCTGCTCGCCGGGATCGACGAGGTCGAGCGGCCGGACGCTGGAGACGAGCGACGCGCTCGTGTCCGACGTCTTCACGATGTCGATCGCGATGGTGCGTGTCTGGTGCGTGGTGCCGTTCTCGAGCACTAGCGCATGCCCCGGCGCATCGAGCCGGTACGAGCCGACGCCGACGCAGCTCGCGGTCGTGCAGCTCGCGGGCACCAGCGCGTAGTCCTTGCCGTTCGTGAAGGTGATCGATCCGATCGCGCCCTGACTCACCGGCCGGTAGACGCCGCTCAGCGCGAGCGTCGACGTGCCGGTGTCGGCGGGTTCGTCGCCGCCGCACGCCGCGAGGGTGGAGAACGAGAGCGCGAGGAGGACGCTGATGAATCCGCGGTTCATGGTCTTCTTCCCGTCCAGCAACATCCGGACCGTGGGGGGATGACGCGATTCCGTGGACGTAGCGAGCGCGCCGCGGATCCGGCGGTTCCGGATCGGAAGCCGCGCATCCTCAGCGAGCGGCTCGTTCAGGCCTCGTCCCAGTCCTTCCAGTCGACCGCGTACGTGTCACGATAGTCGTTGACCGCGCTGCCGACCGTGGGGGCAAAGATGTCGTGCCCGACGATGTCGAGCGTTCCGTAGCTGCGCAGGCGGTCCTTGACCACGTCCTTCAGACCGGCAAAGTGCAACTCGATGCCCTGCTCGTGCAGCTCCTCGTAGAGGGCAACGAGAGCGTCTGCGGCCGTGACGTCGACGTTGCTGATCGCGTCGGCGGCGACCACGACGCGGCGGGTCGGCGTGGCGGCGCAGGTTGCGGCTACTTTGACCCGCTGCCGAAAGATCTCTCCGTTCGCGAAGAACAGCTGGGCGTCCCAGCGGAACAAGACGAGCCCTGGCACCGCGCGTGCTTCGGGGTAGCGGCTGAGATCGTGGTAGCCCTTGGCGCCATCGACGCGGGCGAGAACAGCGGAGTAGGGATGCCACGCGTTCCAAACGAGCAGCAGCACCGCGAGCGCCAGGGTGATGCCGATGCCCTCGATCACGCCGATCAGCGCGACGCCGAAGAAGCTGATGATGCTGAGTCCGAACTCCACCTTGCTGAGCCGGTAGAGCGTGCGCATGCCCGCGATGTCCACGAAGGACATGCAGGCGGCGATGACCACCGCCCCCAGGGCAGCGCTCGGCAAGCTTTGCAGGAGTCCGGGAGCGAAGAGCAGCAAGAGCGCGATGGCCGCGGCGCCCACCACCCCCGTCAGCTGCGTCCTGGAGCCCGCCGACTCGGCGACCGGGGTGCGCGACGCGCTGCTGCTGATGGAGAAGCCTCGAAAAAAGCCGCTGAAGATGTTGGCCACGCCGAGTGCCAGCATTTCCTGGTTCTGGTTGACCTCGTATCCGCCGCGCTGCGCAAGGGAACGTGAGAGAACGCTCGTGTCTGCGAACGACAGCAGTGAAATGATCAATGCCCCGGGCATGAGGTGCACGACGTCCTGCCACGACACCCACGGGATCTGCAACGTGGGCAGGCCCTGCGGCAGACGGCCTACGACGCTCAGGTTGGCCGAGTGCGCGAGGTCCAGCCATCCGGACACTGCGGTGCTGAGCACCACGGCGATGAGGATACCGGGCAGACGCGGGCGCAGGCGCGCCACCAGAATGAGCGCCAGGCTCCCCGCACCGATCGCAAGCGCCACCCCGTTGGTCTTGCCCTCCGCGATGCCTCTCACCAGGAGGATCGTCCGGTCCACCAGACCGTCCGCTTTCGCCGAGAAGCCGAAGACGCGCGGCAGCTGGCCGATGAGCACCGTGAGCGCGATGGCGTTCAAGAAGCCGACTCGAATCGGTTTCGAGAGCAGGTCGGCCACCAGCCCGAGCCGTGCGAGGCCGATCAGCAGCGAGCAGATGCCGGATAGGATGCCGAGGGCCCCGGCCAATGCCACCCCTCGTTCGACGCTACCGCCTGCCTGGGGAAGGATGAGGGCCGCGATGACCGCTGCCAGTGTCGAGTCTGGTCCGAGGACGAGGATGCGACTGGGACCGAGCACCGCATAGACGAGCAGTGGAACGATGGTCGCGTAGAGCCCGTGTATGGCCGGCAGCCCCGAGGCCTCGGCGTAGCCCATACCCACCGGCACCAGGATGGCCATGAGCACCAGGCCGGCGGCGACGTCGTGCAGGAGCCAGCTGCGCTTGTAGCGGCGAATCGTCGTGAGACCAGGAATCCATCGCGCCACCGCGCTGTCTGAGGATACTGGGGAGCGGGGGGCGGGTGCGGAAGACATGCCGTCACCAGGCATGTTGGCACACGGCAACGAGGCTGAAGGAAGTTACCGGCGGCAAGTTCGGGATGTTCGACGCCGAGGGGAAGCCGGTCGAAGCCGGTCCTCTCACGTCTTCTCACCAACGAGTCCGTCAGCTCCTGCACCGTGCGTCGTGCGTCGTGCGATGATGAGTTCGTGCGCGCGCTCGCAGAACGACGTCTCTCTTTCACTCGAAGACCGGCGTCTCCTCGTCGGATGGTGATGCGATGGACTGTCCTGCTCGCGGTTGCGCTCTTGTCGCGAACCAGCACGAGTCACGCCGAGGAGAAGGCGCACGCCGGGCCAGCAACGGTCACCGCCGCCTTCGGCAAGGGCGCAACGATCGCGGATCCCGACGGCGACACGGAGCTCAACATCCGGGGGCGCGTCCAGGTTCAGGGCGCGGTGGAGACGAACGCGCCCGACAAGAGCGGTGACCGCGCTGCGCCCGACACCACGGTCCTCGTTCGCCGGATTCGCCTCCTGTTCCAGGGGCACGTGCTGAAGAAGACCGTGCGCTACTACATCCAGCTGGGCCTCTCGGCGCGCGATCAGGAGACCGACCTGCTCGTCCCTATGCGGGACGCGTACCTCGAGTGGCTCGAGGTTCGTGACCTATCCGTGCGCGTCGGCCAGATGAAGGTGCCGTTCACCCGTGAGCGGAGGGTGTCGTCGTCGGCCCTCGAGCTCGTCGATCGCTCGAACGTGAACGCGGAGCTCAGCCTCGACCGTGACGCCGGCATCACGCTCTTCTCCAACGACCTGTTCGGCTCGGGCAGGCGGCTCCGCTACAACGCGGGCGTCTTCGGTGGCGACGGCCGCAACCGGACCGCCGATCGCGCGGGCCTTTTGTGGGTGGCGCGCGTCGAGGCGCTGCCGCTCGGCGACTTCGACGACTACACCGGGGCGGATCTCGAGCACTCGGAGAAGCCGAAGCTCTCTTTCGGCCTGGCCACCGCCTACAACCAGAGCACCGTCAGGGCCCGCAGCACGCTGAGCGAGACGTTCACGACGGGCACGGTGGACTACAAGCACGCCACCGCCGACCTTCACGCGAAGTGGCTGGGGTTCTCGCTCCACGGCGAGGCCGTCTATCGCAAGGCCGACACGCTCGTCGTCGGGACCAAGGTCGGCAGCGACGGCAAGCCGGTCGTCGAACGGTCGCGGCCCGCGGTCGGCTACATGCTCCAGCTCGGCATACCGCTCGCGCAGCACTGGGACATCGCGCTTCGCTACGGCGAGGTCCGGCCGCTCGACGGCGAGACCGTCTATCGGGATCGCGAGATCGGAGGCGGCGTCGGCTGGTTTCCGCGCGGACACAACCTGAAGATCCAGCTCGACTACTTCCGCCTCGTGCGCGACACCGCCCTCGCGATGGACGTGGACACCGACCGCGTACGCCTGCAGACGCAGCTGTTCTTCTGACCTGGCGCGCCTCGAATCCACCTGTTCCGCCGCGTCGAGCATCCCCGAGCGCTTATGCTGAACCGGTGAAGCGCGACACTCACGCGTTTGCGCTCTCCCGCCGCTACCGCATGGCGCCGCTTGTGGTCGGCGACCGCGCGCTCCCGCGGGAGGGGCGATGGGCGCTCGAGGTCGCCTGGGACGGTCACCGCGTGCTCGGCGTGCGCGCCGGGGACCACGTGCGGCTCGTCTCGGCCGACCTCCGCGAGTGGAGCGAGGCATTCCCGGGCGTCGCGCGAGCGCTGCGGCAGCTCGCGTCCGAAGCGACGCGCCCGGCGTAGCCGCGTCCGCGCGGCGAGCCCGCCTCGCGAAGGTGATCGAGGCCTGCAGTGCCGTGGTGACGCTGTCCGAGCCGGTGGCGGGCGATCTCGATGCCGTCCTCGCCGCGACCGAGAAGCACGGAGTCCCCGGGGTCTTCGCGCGCCCCGAGGACGGGGCCTATCCGTCGTACGAGGACGCGCCGTGGCTCGTCATCCCTCACGGGGAGGCGCGGCCGTCCTGGACGCGGAGCCTGTCGCCGCCGCCGGTCGTCACGAACGAGGCGAAGGTGCTCTTCCCGCGTGACGGCTTCACGAAGAAGGATGTCGTCGGCTACTACGACGGCGTCGCGGACGTGATGCTCCCGCACCTCCGCGATCGCCCGATCGTCGCGCAGCGCTGGCCCGACGGGATCGACGAGTTCACCTGGTACCAGCATCGCGTGCCGCCCAACGCGCCCGACTACCTGCTGGGCGTCTGGATCGAAGGGAACCGCCGCATCCTCCTGCCGGATCGCGGCGCGCTGCTCTGGATGGTCAACCAGGCGGCGCTCACGCTCCACGGATGGTCGAGCCGGGTCGGCGGTCTGAGCGAGCCCGACTGGGTCACGCTCG
>JAYTBL010000985.1:0-6626 GCA_043736975.1 Polyangiaceae bacterium | reverse complement strand
AGCTCGGTGTACGTGAGATCGACCTGCACCGTGTCGGAGGTCCCGAGCGCCTGCAGGATGATGTTGTTGTGCTCGAAGGTCTCGGCTTCCTCCTCGGTGAGCTGACCGGCCTCGATGAGCTGGTTCACGAGCGACTGATCGCGCGTGACCTGCACGAGCGTGTCGCCGCGGAGAATGTAGCCGCGCGAGTCGCCGACCTGCGCGAAGAACAGGAAGTCGTCGACGAGCGCGGCGGCGGTCACCGTCGTGCCCATGCCGCGGCGCGAGCGGTCGGCCTTGGCCTCGTGGAAGATGCGGAGGCCCGCCGACTCCACGGCGCGCACCAGGCGGCGCGCGAGGTCGTCGCGGTTGAGGGCGCGGTCTCCGAGGGCGTCGACGAGGCGCTCGTAGATGATGTCGACCGCGAGCTGGCTCGCGATCTCGCCGGCGGCAGCGCCGCCCATGCCGTCGCACACGGCAAACACTGCGCCCTGCGGGCCGATGGCCGTCGCTCGGTTCGCCTCGAGCAGCCCGCGCGAGCGGCGCGTCATGTCCGCGACGAGGAAGTTGTCCTCGTTGTGCTCGCGGACCTGTCCGACGTCCGTCCGCGCGAAGAGCTTCACGCGTACGTCGTGCCCGCCGCCGGCGGCGACGTCGGGGCCGGACGAGGTCGGCGCCGGGACGGGCGTCGGGGCCTGGGGAGGCTGCTGTGTCACGACCGAGCCCTCATTCGTCACCCGATGCCCGGGGCGTCGAAATCGACGCGGAAGAGCTGCTGGCCGACGCGAAAGTGGTCGCCCGGAACGAGCTCGATCTCGTTTCGGATGCGCAAGAAGCTGCCGTTGGACGAGCCGAGGTCGACGAGCGCGAACGAGACGCCGTCCGTGGGGAGGGGCTTCGTACCGGCCGGAACGGGCGCGCCGTCACGTCCCAGCACGCGGATGGCGGCGTGGCGACGCGAGAGGAACGGGTCCTCGGTGAACACGACATCTCCCGACTCTCGGCCGAGCACGGTCTCCACCTTCCGAACGTAATAGACGTCGCGGGTAACCCCCTCGACTGTGCGCTGCGAGAGGCGAGCGTACCTCGGTGCTGCGGGCGATCCAAACAAGAGCGTACCGTGCTCCGTTGCCGGGCCGAAGCCAACTTCCCCGTCCTTAACGAGTTCGAACCTCAAGACCTGTTGTCCGACGAGTATCAGATCTTGGTCGACTAGCGGAACCGCGACCTCTCCGGGGACCTGGGCATCGGCCGGGGGGGCGGGAAGGCCGGCCTTTTTGGCCGCCTCCGCGTGCATGTCGCGTGGCCCAACCAGGCGAATGTAGACGCCGTTCGTGCTCGCGAGGTCGCGGAGGACGAGCTTGGAGCCCGTCCAGACGATGCGGACGTGCCGCGGGGACAGGTACGGATCCTCGCCCACGATGATCTGACCCTCGACCCGCCCGACGTCGAGCGCGTCGCCGAAGGGGTAGCTCGGGCCATCGGCGCCGCTCTTCGCGATCACCACGAGGCGCCCGCGGGTGGTGGCGCGGGCGCCGGTGGGAGGCAGCGCTGCAGCCGGGGCCGGGGCCGGGACCGCGGGACCAGGCGCCGCCGCAGCGGCTGCCGCGAGCTGCGAGGGAAGGGGCGGCGGCGCCGCGGCGGGGGCCGGGGTGTACGCGGGCGGTGGGGGCGGCGAATACGCTCCCGCGGGCGGCGGCGCGGTGACGGGCAGCGGCGTGTCGAACGCGGGCGCCGCGTTCATCGGGACGGTGGGCGCGCGCGGGGGCGGCGCGCCGTTGGTGCGCGGCAGCGATAGCCGCTCGTGTGCGGCGAGCGGCTCCGGCGCCTCGGCCGCCTGCGCGGCCGGCGCGCCCTCGGCGAGGCTCGCGCCGCAGAACTTGCAGAACTGCGCGGCGGGATCGACGACCCCGCGGCAGCGACCACACATGCGCGGCGCGTCGTGGTTGGGACGCGGGCCACCGCCCAGGTCGACGACGCGCATCGGCGCGATCGCCGGGACGCCGCCCATCATGGGCTGCGGCGCGCCGGGCGCGTGGGCGCCGAACGGCACCGGGGCGGGCGCCGGGATCGGATTGCCGCCGTACGGCGCAGCGGTGGCAGGCGCGATCGGCGCGCCGTAGGCAGGCGCCGGGGCCGGCGCGGTGGGCGCGGGCTCCACCATCCGCGGCGCCGAGCCGGCGGCGGTCACGATGGGATCGAGCGTGCTACCGCACGAGGTGCAATAGCGAAGGCCCGGCGGGTTGGGCGTCGCGCAGATCCGGCACGGGCGCTCCGGTCCGGTCGCGCTGGGGCTCGCGGCCTGCGGGGGACGGACGGCGGGATTGTTCGCGAGCGCACCGCCGAGCGACGTGCCCGCCTGGTGCGGATTCGTTGCGTAGAAGTCGCGCGCGGGAGGCCCGCCCTCCACGCCGAGCCCGATGGGCGGCGTGGGGGGGGCGATCCGTGGTCCGAGGCGCTGGCCGCACTCCTGGCAAAAAGTCAGGTGCGGCGGGTTTTCGCGTCCGCACGTCGTGCAGTTCATGACGCCACCGGATGGGACATCACGTGAGTGCGACCGTCAAGCACGAGGTCATCTTTCATCAGCGTCCGGTGAAGATCGCGTCCCGCTGTTCGAGCACGAGGTCGAGCCCGAACAGCTGCGCGATGCCGGGCGCGCGATCGGCGCCGGCGGAGTCCTGGAATCTCTGGAAATAGAGGAATCGATAGTTGAACGCGAGGCCGACCACCGTGCGCCGGGTGATCTGCGCCTCCACACCCGCGCCGAGGGAGGTCGCAGGGCCCCAGGTGTCGACGCCCCATTCGTTGCCGTAGCCGGCGACGCCCGCGGCGCCGTGCACGTAGGGCTCGATGTCCTTGCCGCTGACGAAGTAATAGCGGCCCTCGCCGCGGGCCTGCTGGAGGATCGCGAGGCGCAGCAGCTTCTGCGGATCCTGCTTCGACAGCTCGTAGGCGCCGCCGAGGTAGATCGCGCCGGTGCCGCGCCAGCCGGCACGAATGGTGAGACCGCCGCCCGGGCCGAGGATGCACGGGACCTCGACGTTGTCGCAGATGGGGCCAGCGGCGCTGACGATCTCGGTGGTGAAGGCAACGCCGTACTGGAGGTAGACGATGTTCGTCGGGGGCGGGAGCGCATTCTGCAGATCGACGAGCGGGCGGGTCGTGGCTTCGGCGGGCGTGGGCGCTGGCGTAGGCGCCGTGGGCGCGCCGCTCCCTGTCGCCGGCCCGCCGGGCGGCGGGCTCTGGGCGCGCCCCACGCGGGGCGCGAGGAGCGTGAGGAGCGCCGCCAGGAGAACCGGCGCCAGCGCGAGCGGTCGAGGCATGCCGGTCAGCATATCTGCGTCGCGCAAAGCTGGCCGACGAAGTGGAAGGTGTGAGAATCGCTCAAGCCGGCGTTGACACGGCAGCGTGGCTTTGCGTATTCGTGGCCTCGGGCTTGGCCCGTAACGTGTGTGGGCTCTCGGAGTAAGGACCGATGGAGATCGTTCTCGGAAAAAGTGCGGTTCGGCAAATTCGTCTCTCGGCGCAGGATGCGATCGAGGAGGGGGACACCGAGACCTTGCGCGAGGACATCCTCGAGGCGTTCACGGAAGAGCAGGTCGAGGAGATCGAGCGTCGGCTCGACAACGGGGACTTCTACGAGTTCCTGACCGAGATGCTCGACGAGTGGTCGGGTGACGACGTGGACGAGCTCTTCGAGCTCCTCGACGCGCAGCTCGGCGACATCGGCGTCGACGTGAAGTTCGAGCGGAAGCCCGTGGCGGCCGCCGACGACGCGGAAGAGGAAGTCGAAGACGAGGCTGACGACCTCGACGAAGACGAGGATCTCGACGAAGACGAGGATCTCGACGAGGACGAAGAAGAAACCGCCGAAGAAGAGCCCTGACGGGAGAAGCTGACAGCTGTCAGCTACTGCAAGTATCCGCGGCACGCGGCGGGGGCTTTGCTCTTCGCGCTGCGCTTGACCGATGGGCACTGCTGCGCGGCGCACGGGACGTAGCGCGAGTCCGGGAAGTCGCTGGCGAGCGTCGCGAGGCGCGCGCACGCCGTGGCTTCGTCGCCGTCCTTGCGCCAGAGGGCGGCCTCGCGCCAGAGCGCGTCGTCGCGCAACGTGGAGGTCGTGAGCTCCGTGTACACGCGGTGCAGCGCCGCGCGCGCGTTCGCGCGATCGCCGGCCTTCTCGTAGAGGTCGACGACCTTGAGGAGCGCCGGGCGGTACTGCGGGCGCTCGTACGTACCGACGAAGCCCGAGACCTCGCGCTGCGCAAGCAGGCGCTCGAGGTGCGCGATCGCCTTCTGCGGCTGGCCTAGCTTCTCTTCCATCTCCGCCGCGCGGAAGAGGGAGTTGTCGTTGAAGCTGCCGGTCGGGTAGGGGAAGCGCGCCGCCGCGTCGAGGTACGCGTCGCGCGCCTGCTCGGTGCGGCCGAGTGTGTCGAGGTGGCGCGCGCGCTCGTAGGCGACCTTCTCCTCTACGCCCGTGCCCGTCACGCGCGGCGCGAGGCGATCGAGACGCGCGAGCCCCACCTCGGGGCCGGCCTCGTCGTCCTTCTGGAGGAGGCGCGCGAGCGCGACGTTCGCCACGCCGCTGTTCGGGAACTCGAGGAGCATCATCTCGAGCGCCGCGAGGCCCGCGGCGTCGTCGTTGGCGCGCGTCAGCTGCGCGACCTGGAACGCCGCCTGCGCGGAGTACTCGTTCGGCGGCTTCGCGCTGGCGATGGCCCGAAGCGTGGCGGTGCCGCGGCCGACGTCGCCCGCGCGGACCCAAACGAGCGCCGCGAAGTAGCGACGGTAGAGCGCGTCGCGCGGGACCTTCGCGTTCTTCGCCGCCTCCTCGTACTTCGCCGCGGCCTCGGCGAAGCGCCCGTCGTGGTGCGCGGCGGAGGCCTCGGCGAGCGCCTTGTCGTAGGCGGCGCCGCGCGTCGGCGCACAAGCCGTGAGCGCCAGCATGGCGAGGAGACCCATCCCGCCGAGGGGGGCGAGCCGGCTCATCTCGCCCTCGCGTGGAGGATGGCCTCACCGAGGAGGTCGGCGGCGCGGTCGATCTCGCTGCGCGCGACGTCGAGATGGGTGACCACGCGGATGCGGCGCGGACCGGACGCGTTCACCAGGAGGCCGAGGCTCTTCGCGGCGCGGGAGACCGCGTCGGCGGTGACCGGAGCGTCGAGATCGACGTTGACGATGTTCGTCTCGACGCCTGCGAGGTCGACGCGCGCGCCCTCGGCCTTCGCGATGCGCTCCGCGAACACCCTCGCGGCCGCGTTGTCCTCGCCGATGCGGGCGCGGTGGTTGCGGAGCGCATGAAGGGCCGCCGCGGCGAGGAGACCCGACTGGCGCATGCCGCCGCCCCAGCGCTTGCGGAGGCGCCGCGCGCGCTCGACGTTGTCGCGCGAGGCGCAGAGCGCGCTGCCTACCGGCGCGCCGAGCCCCTTGGAGAAGCAAACGCTCACGGTGTCGAAGGGCGCCGCGAGCTCCTTGGGCGAGAGGCCGGTCGCGGCGCTCGCGTTCCACAGGCGCGCGCCGTCCAGGTGAAGGGCGAGGCCGCGCTGGCGCGCGCGCTCGGCGATGGCGATCGCGTCGGCCTGGGGGAAGATCCGGCCGCCCGCGCGGTTGTGCGTGTTCTCCAGGCAGACGAGGCTGGTGCGCGGCACCCAGTACGCCGTGCCCTGGATGCGCTCTTCCATCGCGTCGGCGTCGAAGAGCCCGCCGGCGCCGGCGACCGCGAACTGCACGCCCGAGAGCGCGGGGCCGGCGCCGCTCTCGTAGGCGACGACGTGCGCGCCCTCGCCCACGATCACCTCGTCGCCGGGGCGGGTCTGCACGGCGATCGCGAGCTGGTTGCCCATCGTGCCCGACGTGACGAAGAGCGCCGCCTCTTTGCCCAGCAGCGCGGCGGTCTCCTCCTCGAGCGCGTGGACGCTGGGATCCTCGCCGAAGACGTCGTCGCCGACCTCGGCGCGCGCGATCACCTCGCGCATCGCGGGGGTCGGACGCGTGACTGTGTCGCTGCGGAGATCAATCATGGCGGGCGCAGCATACAGGCGAGCAATTAGGCATTAAGCTGCGAACTGCCTTGCGCACCCGCGCGCCCGATGCTAACTGGTTCAACCACTGGACGACTGAATGAAAAAACTTCCTCCCGCCACTCTGCCGACCCCGCGGTTCGAAGATCCTCGCGCCGAGCTCCCCACCGATGCCTCGGAGACGCTCGCCGTCCTCGGGCCCGTGGCGCGCTCCAGCGTGGTCGATGCCGTGGCCGATCGGCTGCGGAACGAGATCCTCGCAGGCCGCTTGGCGGCGGGGTCACGGCTCCCGTCGGAGCGTGAGCTGTCCCTCGCGCTGGGCGTGAACCGCCTCACGCTGCGCGCGGCGCTGGCCCGGCTCGAGGCCATGGGCCTCGTCACCACGCGGCACGGCTCGGGCACCGAGGTCGCGGCCTGGCGCGAGCGCGCCGGGCTCGAGGCCCTGCCCATGGTCATGGGCTCGCTCGACCCCGACGAGCCGGCCTGGCTCGAGCTCCTCACGGCGATGCTCGAGGTCCGGCGCATCCTCGCCACCGAGGCGGTCGCGCTCGCCGCCACCCGCCACACCGCCGAGGACATCGCCGCGATGCGCGAGATCGCCGCCGAGCAGCTCACGCGCCTGCACGA
>JAYTBL010000984.1:0-6627 GCA_043736975.1 Polyangiaceae bacterium | reverse complement strand
GGCGGCTTCGCCGATCTCCCGGTCATCCCCGCGCGCTGCCAGCAGGACGGCGCTGTCCCCCTCGGCGACGACTGCCCGCCCTAGAGCACTCGGCGGGTTGCCAGTTGACCGCTGGTCAGGGGCCGCTCAGGATCCACTGCCTGATCGTGTCGACCCCGCCCTCGTCGACCAGCTTGGTGCCCGCGGGCGGCATCCCGTAGTAGTCACGGCGGCCCATGCGGAGCCAGAGGCCGCTGCGATCGGGCTCACCGCGCACCAGGACGTCGGTGACGCCGCCTTCCATCTCGTGGCGCATCACGGTGCCGACCAACGTAGTGTACGCGCCCGTCTGCTCGGGCGCCTGACCGACGAGGAGCCGCAGGCGCATCTTCGACTGCGTGTTGAGCCGCAGCGCCTCGGAGTTGTGGCAGTGCCCGCAGTTCGCGTGCAGGTAGCCGAGCGCGTCCTTCACGTTGCCGGTGCCGGGGACGTCGATGTTGGCGGGCGGCGCGTCGGAGAGGCGGGCCGCGGCGCTCAGCGCGGCGAGCGGGTTGGTGGTCGGGTCGCTGAGCTGAATGGCGCTCACTCCGACGAGCACGTCCCTCACGTCGCCGTGGCAATTCCGGCAGTCGAGCTGTGCCGGCACATCGTGCGTGGTGCCGAGCGCGCCCTTCGCGCCAGCGGGCGTCGCCACCGCGTCGCTACCGTCCGCGCGCCACAGGTACGAAGCCTGCCACCACACGGCGTTGCCCTGGCCCTCGCGCACCTTCATGAGGAGGCGCGTCTCGATAGGCTTGCCGTCGATGCGAAACTCCTTGAAGGCTTTGGTTCCGACCGGGAAGACCCAGTGGTCGATGGCGGAGGTGTCGATCTTCGTCCCCGGCGGCAGGTAGAGCCAGCGTGACTTCTGCGCGCCGTCGGCCCAGAACTCGTAGCGCGGCGCATACGAGAAGAGGTCGGCGGCCACGGTACGGCGCGCGAAGTCGGAGTAGAGACCGGTCTCCGACAGCAGCGCGGGCCCGACGATCGAGGCATCGACCTCGGGAGGATCGTCGGGGCGGCGACGGTCGACGGGGGCGTCCACCGCGGCATCCGCGGGCACGAGAGCAGGGCTCTCGGAAGAGCTACACGCCGAGGCGAGCGCCGCGATCGACGCGTACGAGACAGACGCGATGGCAAAGGCGACGACGATGCTCCTCCGCACGGTCGCTCGTAGCTAGCACATGATCCTCAGGGCGTCGCTCCGGGGCCCGCCAGAGCTTTCTCGATCTCCACGACGAGGGTGTCCTCGTCACCGACGTTGTAGCCTTCGCGCACCAGGACGATTTTCCCCGTTTTGTCGATCAGGATGGTCAGCGGCGCAGCCTTCTTCGGATTGTAGAGCGCGGCGATCCGCGAATCCGAGTCGATAAGCATCGGGAAATTCAGCTGGTTGCGACGCACGAAGGCGGGGACGTTGGCCGCGCTGTCGGGACCATCCATCGAGATGGCCATGACGAAGAGCCCGCGCGTGCGGTTCGCGTCGTAGATCCGGCGGAGGTGCGGGAACTCCTGGACGCAGGGCTCGCACCAGCTCGCGCAGAAGTTGAGGAGGATGACTTCCTTCTTGAGGTGATCGGAGAGCGCGATGGTCTTGCCGTCGATGTCGCGCGCCGTGAAGTCCGAGGCGGGCTTGCCGGCGGTGATAGACACCCGCGCGGGCGCCGCCGGGGGAAGCTGCTCCTGGCGCGCGCAGCTCAGGAGTGACAGGGCGCAGAGAGCCGCGCCGACCAGGCCATCGCTCGTGATCGCGTGCCTCAAGGATGCACGGTGTAACACGCGATGTCGCCGCTCTCGCCGAACTCGATGAGCCCGATGCATTGTTGCAGCGGGATGTCGTCGTTACCGACGGCCTGACAGCCGACCTGGACGCCCTTGACCGTGGTGAACGCGGGGCAGTCACCCTTGGTGATGCTCGCTTGGCCGGTGGGCGCGGGGCACGCCTTCGCCGCCTTCACCGAGCAGAACCGCTCCGGCGAGTAGCCGGCCTTGATGCAGAACCCGTTGGGGCAGTCGGCGTCGGAGCTACACGGCGCGCAGATCGTGCCGTCCCCCTTGCAGGCGCCGGCGCGGGGGCGACAGACCTTCGAGCCGTCGTCAGCGGCGCCGTTGCACGCGGCGTCGAGCCGGCAGTTCGTGGTCGAGGTGCAGGGATTGGAGCAGTAGCGACCGCCCGCGCTGTCCGTCGCGCAGCGCATCTGCGTGCCATCGACCACGGGGCAGTCGATGTCGCCTGCGCAAGGTGAGCAGTAGCTGTGCTTGAGGCAGACCGACCGGGTGGTGCCGAAGGTGCGCTTGTCGGTCTTGGCGTTCGGTGCCGTGTTGACCGTCGCGCAGTAGAAGCCGCCCGCGCAGTCGAGGTCGGCGGTGCAGTCGTACTGCGTGCAGTAGGCCAGCGCGTCCGTCGTGCCGGCGGCGTAGCAGGCAAAGCCAGTCTCGGCGCTGCAGGCGGGGTTGTTCTCGCGGCCGCCCGAGGGAAGGCAGGGATAGCCCCACTGACCGGTCGGCTTCTGCTCGATCGGCGTGGTCTGCTTCACGCAGTAGTTACGCGGCGCGCCCGTCAAGCACTGCGTGTTGAACGGGCAGTCGGCGTGCGTCTGGCAGCCGATCCGGCAGGCCGCGACGCCCGTGGCGTCGGGGATGCACTCGTTCTTCGGTGCGCACTGGGTCGGATCGCAGACCGCCGGGCCGGCGGGTGCTGGTGCCGTCGTGGTGCTCGAACAGGCGATCACCCCCGCGAGGGCAACCAGCGGACCAACGAGACGAAAGGGAAAAGGGTGTTTCATGAATCGCCACCGCCCTCAGAGCTAACCGGTGATCGTCGTTGCGACGAGGTCGGTTTCGAGGCAAACCTACTTGACGCTAGGAAGGGGCGCGGTAGCATCCGCGCCTCTCCGCCCAACTAGCACGTTTCCGAGGTTCAACCATGGCATTGTCGAGACTCGTCCCTGTCGCCGGCGCCGTTATTGCGCTCTTCCTCGGGCTCGGGCTCGGGCTCGGTTGCTCGTCGTCGACCCCGTCGACCACGTCGACGGCGCCGCCGCAGGACAAGGGAATCGACCCCGGCGCGGGCACCGGCACGCAGAGCCCGGTCCCCGGCCAGGGCACCGAGGTGAATCCCTACGGCGTCGCGTACCCGGTCAAGAACCTCGGCTTCCAGGCGCGCGCGGGCAATCGCCCCGGCAGCATCATGCGCAACTACAAGTTCCTCGGGTATCGCGACGGCGATCCCTCGAAGGGCACGGTGGTCATCTCGCTCGCCGACTACTTCGATCCCGACATGAAGGAGCACAAGGTCATTCACTTCTCCGCCGGCGCGCTCTGGTGCCCCCCCTGCAACGAGGAGGCGATCGCGCTCGTGCCCGAGGTCGAGAAGCTCAAGGCCAAGAAGGTCACGATCATCCAGGCGGTCATCGAGGGTGACGCGCGCGGCACCGGCTCGAACGTCGACGACCTCAATGTCTGGCAGAAGCGTCACAGCATCAACTTCACGATCTTCCTCGATCCGGCGCAGGGCAACCTCGGCCAGTTCTTCGAGGCCGCCGCGATCCCCTGGAACGGCTACCTCGACGCGCGCTCGATGGAAGTCCTCGAGTCCGGCGTCGGCTACAACCCGGATCAGGCCTCGGTCTACGACAAGTGGTCCAAGTGGATCGACGCGAACCCCGCGCAAGCCGTCAAGTGATGCGCGCGGCGTCGAGCGCGCTCGCCTTCGGATTGGCGATCGCGCTCGTCGGACCGATGGCGGGGTGCGGACGTCCCGAGGGAGAGCCCGCTGGCGCGCCGACCAAGGCGGGCAAGGGCGGCAGCGCGACCGACTTCATGGCACGCGACATCGAGGGCAAGACCGTTCGCCTGAGCGACTACCTCGGCAAGCAGGTCATCGTCCTCGATTTCTGCGCAACGTGGTGCCAGCCCTGCCTCGCCGAGCTCGCGCACCTCCGGCGGATCTATGCCAAGGAGAAGGCGCGCGGCTTCGTGGTCCTCGCCATCGCGATGGACTCGTCCGACAGCGTGGCCGACGTCCCGGCCTGGGCGCGGCGCAACAACCTCCAGTTTCCGGTGCTCCTCGACGAGGACTCGCACATCGCGAGCGTCTACAACCCGAAGAAATCGGCGCCCCTCACGGTCTTGATCAACAAGAAGAGCGAGATCGTCTTCGTGCACGACGGCTACAACCCAGGCGACGAGATCGGCCTCGAGGAGAACATCGCTCGCGCGTTGGAAGCGCCGGTTACTCTCGACGCGGGCGCGCAAGCCAACTAGTTCTTCCGGCGGGTGAAGAAGCTCGCGTCACTGCTGACGACTTCCCTGGTCTTAACCTTCGCGACGCATGCGCACGCACGCGACGTGGTGAGCCTCGATCAGAAGCCGGTGTCCCTCGAGGTCACCGAGACATCGATCCTCTCCCAGCAGTTCGACGCGCGCATCTCCGAAGGCGAGCTGGTCCAGAATCACGGCTACGGCTCGTGGATCAACCGGCTCAACGTCGCCCTGAACTGGGATCGGTTGACGCTCGGCATGCGGCTCGACTCGTCGGCGTACTGGCGGCGCCCGGTCGATCAGCCACTCTGCGGGCCCGGCGAGACCGCCGCGTGCATCGCGCCCGTGCAGCTCAACAACGTCGTTCGTGACGACTCGTCGCGCTACCGTACCTTCATTTATCCGGCGAAGATCTTCGCCAGGTACAGGTCGAAGCAGCTCGAGGTCATCGTAGGCGACGCGTACGTGCAGTTCGGTCGCGGCCTGGTGCTCTCCCTGCGCAAGGTCGATGAGCTCGGCATCGACAACACCGCGCGCGGCGCCAAGGTCACCTGGACCAACGATCCGTTCTCGGTGACGCTCGTGGGCGGCATCCTCAACCCCACCCGTATCGACGAGGCGACGGGCCGCGCGCTCATCCTCTCGCGCACCGTCGAGCCCAATGCGGCGCGTGGGATCCAGGGGGACACGTTCGGTCCCCAGCCCGTCTTCGGTTCGGACCGCGTGATCGGCGCGCAGATCCAGGCCGGTCGCGGCACGCCGGTGGTGCTCTCGACGCACGGCGCGCGCTTCACCCGCTGCGCGCCGTACCGCTACCAGGAAAATGGCTTCGTCGACGACGGGACCTTCAGCGCACCCTTCGGCAGCTGCGCGCCGAGCGACACCGAGACCTGGCTCGCGACGCTCCCACGGGCGGTCACGCCGACCATAGCCGCGAGCGAGGTGTTCCTCGGTGGTCAGTCGCTCGAGCTCCCGAGCCTCTGGAAGCACGGCAATCTCTACGTCGAGGCGGCGGTCCAGCGCATCTACCGCGACGCGACCCCCAACGCGACGAACGCCAACGGCAACGCGCTCTACGCCTCGCTCACCACGAATTTCGGCCCCATCACCAACACGCTCGAGGTGAAGAGCTACCGCAACTTCTACGGCGTGACCGGCGCCGTCGACCAGAGCCGCGCCTCGGCGTTCTCCAACGTCACGTACACCAACGTGCCCTCGGCGGAGCTGATCACCCAGGACAGCGCGTTCGGGTTCTTCAACGCGTGCGTCAACGGCGGCCGGCAGCGTACCGACTATCGCCTCACGCCCGGGCTCCTCCTCTACATCCAGGGGATCTACGCGTTCACGAAGAGCGAGATCGCCGGCGGCGGCTGCGACGAGATGGGCCGCACCCTCAGCGTCACCGGCGCCGAGCGCACCAGCAACCGCGTCTACGACGGGCTGGGCGGGTTCGAGTGGCTCTTCGACGACAACCAGTCCCAGTTCCTCGCCGCCTTCGGCGGCCGCGACGACACGAAGGAGAACGGCGAGCATTTCTACAGCGAGTGGCACGCCGACTACACGCTCACCAAGCACATCACCGGTCCCTATTCGTTCGAGCTGATCGGCCGGCACCGCCTCCGCAAGGAGGAGAACCAGAACATCCGCGTGAGCAGCGAGGGCCCCGCCTTCTGGCGGCAGGGCGAGCACTACACGGCGCTCAAGATCTCGCCGAAGTGGGTCATCAGCCAGGGCATCGAGTACACCACCCAGCTCGGCTTCCCGACGTACTACGTGAACGGCGCCGTGCTCTACCGCTTCTCCAGCGAGTCCAACATCCGCGTGTTCGGCGGCCAGCAGCGCGGCGGCCTGAAGTGCGTCAGCGGAATCTGCAAGGTCTTCCCCGCGTACTCCGGCGCGCGCGTCGAGCTCACGATCCGCTTCTGAAGCGCTGCTCGGCTACTCCGCAGTGTTCGCTGCGCGCTGACTGACCAGCGCCGACCACATCGTGCGATCGTCGACCATGGCGAGCATCGCCCACTGCGCCGCCGCGGTGATGGCGAGCGCGTGGAGCGGCACGTCGAACGAACCCTGCGAGAGGAGCGCCAGCCCGAGCGCCGCGAGCACGGCCGGCGGATGCGTGCGCTGCACGATCGCCACGATCGCGAGCAGGATGGTCGCGGGGACGAGGAACGCAGCGATGCTCGTCAGCCCGAAGGGCAGCACGCTCCCCACCGCCTGGGAGAGCGAGCTGCGCAGCACGGCCTCGAGGGACGACGGCGGCGCGACGCCGTCGTGAGCCGCCAGGTAGGTGATCCCGAACGCGAGCACGATCGCGCCGTTCGCCAGCAGCCGGCCGCGCACGCG
>JAYTBL010000983.1:0-2629 GCA_043736975.1 Polyangiaceae bacterium | reverse complement strand
ATCTCGTCCTCGGGCAGGCTGGTGAGGCGACGCAGCGGGAACGCGATGTTGTCGGCGACGGTGAGGTGATCGAACAGCGCGTTGTTCTGGAAGAGCATGCCGATCTTGAGGCGCATCCTCTGGAGATCGAGCTCGCCGGCATTGGTGACGTCGTCGCCGTCGACCACGACGCGCCCCTGATCGGGCTTCATCAGGCCCGTCACCATCTTCAGGAGCACGCTCTTGCCCGCGGCGCCCGGCCCGATGAGGCCGTAGAGGCAGCCCGTCGGCACGTGCAGCGAGACGTTCTTCAGGACGTGGTTCGGAGGTCCGCCGGCCGAGGGGCGGAACGACTTCGAGATCCCCTCGATCGTGATCACGGCGCTCCGGACATCCGCGGCCGCGCGTTGGCGGCGGCCAGCGCCGCAGCGCGCTCCGCGTCGGCCTGCTCGCGCCGCACGCGCGCGAGCTTCGCGTAGAGCCCGAGCGCGAGGCCCGCGAAGACGATGACCACCAGCACCAGCCCGGCGAGCGCGGCCTTCAGCGTGTTCATCGAGCCGCGCGCCACCGCGATGGGCCCGACGTGGGCGACGTCGGGGCGGGCGCCCGCGGGGCGCACCGCATGCGCGATGAAGACCACCGCGACGTCGGCGGGCGCGAGGCCCGGCGCGCCGCCAGCGACCAGCCGCTGCACGGCCTCGGGGGAGAGGGGAGGGGTGCTCCCGCGGTGCTCGACGAGGACGCTCGCGGTCGCCTTCGGCACCGGTCCGTCGCGCAGACCGTCACGCGGGGGGAGGTTCATGTGCACGCGCGCGGCGAGCACGCCCTCGACGTTCGAGAGCGTCCGCTCGAGCTCGCCGGAGAGGCCGGCCACGAGCTGCGCGTGCTCTGCGGCCTGGCTCGGGACGAGCTGCCCGCGATCGGCGGCCTCGAGGATGCCGCGCGACTTGGTCCGCGGCAGCTGCTCGTCCGCCATGGTCACGAGCGCGCGCGAGGCGTCGTCGTGGGGGACGGTGACGCGGAAGCGCCCCTCGATGGTCGGATCGATCTCCTTGGCGGCATCGATGCCCGCGTGATCGAGCGCGACGACGACGCGGTTCGCGTCGCCCTCCTCGAGCCCCGCCGCGACGGGTACGGCGCACCCGGCGAGCCCCAGCAGCGCGAGCACGACAGCGAGACGACCGACTGCGGTGGCGGAAAAGCTGCGCATTCTCGGGTCGCTGTATATCACGGCCGAAACAGTGAGCAGCGCCCCGTGAGCTGTCCGCTACAATGTGACCGTGCGGGACGACGGCCACAACGGGACGGGCGTCCTGACCCACGAGGAGGGCGCGACCGTGGTCTCCCCGCTGGGGCCCGTCAGCACCTCGGTCCGCGTCGCGCCGGTGGCGGGCGAGCGGATCGGCAAGTACGTCGTCATCAAGACGCTGGGCCGGGGCGGCATGGGCGTGGTCGTCGCGGCGCGTCACGAGCGGTTCAAGGAGCAGGTCGCGATCAAGCTGCTCCACGCGAAGGCCGCGAAGGACGCCATCCAGCGGGAGCGCTTCGTGCGCGAGGCGCGCGCCATCGTCCGCATCAAGAGCGAGCACGTCGTGCGCGTGCTCGACGCCGGCGTCGAGGAGTCGAGCGGCGCGCCCTTCATCGTCATGGAGCACCTCGAGGGCCTCGACCTCGGGCAGATGCTCACGCGTCACGGCGCGCTGACCGTGCCCATGGCCGTCGACTGCATCGTCCAGATCTGCGAGGCGGTGGGGGCCGCGCACGCGCTCGGGATCATCCATCGCGACCTCAAGCCCTCGAACTTCTTCCTCACCAAGCGCGCCGACGGCTCGCCGCTCGTGAAGGTCCTCGACTTCGGGATCTCCAAGGCCGGCAGCGAGGACGGCGTCCCCGATCCGCAGCTCACCGAGACGCAGGCGGTGTTCGGCTCACCGACGTACATGTCCCCGGAGCAGATCCGCAGCTCCAAGAACGTCGACGCCCGCAGCGACGTGTGGTCGCTAGGCGTCGCGCTCTTCGAGCTGCTCACCAAGAAGCTCCCCTTCGTCGCCGACAACGTGGCCGGGCTGCTCGCCTCGGTGGTCGCCGATCCGCCGTTCGCGCTCACGCAGTTCGCGCCCGCGGTGCCGGCGGAGCTCGAGGCCATCGTCCACGCCTGCCTCGCGAAGGATCCGAACAAGCGGATCGCCTCGGCCTTCGAGCTCGCGGCGCGCCTCAAGCCGTTCGCGAGCCCGGCCGGCGCTCTCCTCGCCGCGAGCATGGACCGCATGGCGCGCGGCGCCGCGCAGAGCCTCACGCCGCCGCCGCCGCTCAGCGCGAGTGCGCTGAACGCGAGCTACCCGGCGTCGGGCAGCATGCCGAGCATCCCGCCGCCCGCGTTCGGCACCACCGAGACCGATCTCTCCGCGACCGGCCCGGCCGAGCTCCACGCGCATCGCAACACCGCTCGCCGCATGGGCATCTTCCTCGCGGTGGTGGGCGGCGTGGGCGTGGTGGTCGCCATCACCGTCGGCATCATGGGCATGGGCAAGGACGACGCGCAGCCCGCCGCCGCGCGCGCCGCCTCGACTCCGCCGCCGCCCGAGACCACGTCACCGCCCGCGGCGAGCGCCGCGCCGCCTCCGCCCGCGCCCGCCGCGCCCGCCGCGCC
>JAYTBL010000982.1:0-14648 GCA_043736975.1 Polyangiaceae bacterium | reverse complement strand
CGAGCTCCATGAAGCGCTCGAGGAGGTCGCGGGCGGGGTCGAGTGGGCTCATCGACCCTGTCTAGGCCGAACGTGCGCGAGACTCCAGCTCAGCGGAGCAGCACCTCACACCGGCGCGAGGACGCGGCGGATCAGCTGCTGGGCGATCGGGTGATAGCTCCCCCCGAAGCGCTCGAAGAGCTGCCGCGCCAGCGCGTTGGTCTCCGGCCGACCGTCGAGCGCCTTGTAGAGCGGCTTCAGGTACTTCATGCGCCCGATGTGCCCGAGCAGCTCGGTGGTGCGCGGCAGCGCGGCGGCGTACCCGGACTCGCACGCCAGGACCAGCCAGCTGACGAGCACCTCGGAGTTCTTCGACGCGGTGAGCTGGTAGTCGGCGTCGAGCTCCTCGCAGAGCGCGAGGGGCGACGGCTTGGGTAGCGCCTCGAGATAGAGCTGCCACTCGGCGACGGTCCACGCCTTCGCCTCCTCCGCAGTGGGCGCGCGATCCTTCACCTTCAGCACGGCGGCGAGGCGCGCGGACTCGGGCTTGCGGTAGCTCGCGGGCAGGCCGGGTCCGTCGACCCAGGCCGCGGCGTCGACCTTCGTGAGGAGCCCCGGGATCATTCGCTCCACGAGCGCGAGGAAGTCGTCGGTGTCGGCGGCGCCGAAGCGATGCGCGCCGAGCCAGGCCGCGAGCAGCTGGTCGAAGGCCTCGCGTCCGGCCGCGCCCTCGAGCGCCTTGAGGAAGAGATAGCCCTTCTCGTAAGGCACCTGGCTGAACGCCTCGTCGGGATCGATGCCGGTGAGCTGGGTGCGCAGCTTGGTCAGCTCGGGCCGCGCGCCGTGCTGCGCGAACGCCTGCTGGAGCCGCTCGTAGCCGAGCGCGGCGTGGAGCGCGGCCAGCTCGGGGCCCTCGAGCGCCTCCAGGATGCGGCGCTCCGCGAAGACCGTGAAGCCTTCGTTGAGCCAGAAGTGCTCGGCGGTGGTGTTCGTGACCAGGTTGCCGGTCCACGAGTGCGCGAGCTCGTGCGCCAGCACGTTGACCAGGCTGCGATCGCCGGCGAGCAGCGAAGGCGTGAGGAAGGTGAGCCGCGGATTCTCCATGCCGCCGTAGGGAAACGACGGCGGCATCACCAGCAGGTCGTAGCGCTCCCATTCGTAGGGACCGAACAGCGCCTCCGCGGCGGCCAGGTGGTCCTCGACGTGCGCGAACTCCCAGGCCGCGGCGTCGAGCTGCGAGGGCTCGGTCCACACGCGAGAGCGGGGCGAGAGATCGCGGGAGGCGAGGTCGCCCACCGCGAACGCGAAGAGGTAGGGTGGGATGGGCTGCGGCATGTCGAACCGCTGCGTGGCCCGCGCACCGTGGATCTCGCGCTCTTGCGGCGCCGCCGCCATCACCGCGCGCAGCTCGGAGGGTGCGTCGATCGACGCCGTGAACGTCTGCCGGATCGACGGCGTATCCTGACAGGGCAGGATGCTCCGCGCATGGATAGCCTGGCACTGCGAGAAAAGGTAGGGGTGCTGCTTGCCCGAGGTCTGCGCGGGCGTGAGCCACTGGAGCGCGGAGGCCTCGGGCGAGGTGCGGTAGCGAACGCGGATCGACTCCGCGCCCTTCGGTACCGTGACCTCGAGGCGGCTGCCGAGGATGGGGGCGGCCGCGTGCAGCGTGTGGGGGAGCGGCGAGCCATCACCGTCGAGCACCGCCTCGATGACGAGCGCGCGCGTGTCGAGATCGAGCGGTCCGCCGGGCGCCGGAGCCGCGAAGCGGAGCGTGATCTCGGCGCGCAGGGTGCGCGCCGCGAAGTCGACGCTCGCCTTCCAGTCGAAGGACCTCGTGCGGGGCTGCGTGTCGTCGGCGTACGAATGCGGGTCGAGACGGCTCATCGAGGCGGCCACGGTGACACAGCCCGCCGCGCGGACCAAGGCGTTCGGGCGGGAGCCGGCGTGCGTCTTTACCTTGCGCTGATCCGCGAGCGCTGGTTTGTTTGGTACCCCCGCCAGAGCCTGCATGAGCCAAACAACGTCCGCGGTCCCGCCCACCCAAGCGAAGAGCAATCCGATCCGCACGCGTCGCGACTGGGAGGTCGCGCGCGCGGCCTGCGCCGCTGATCCGGGAGCTTTTCACGGAGCGATCGCGCGCCGCAACGCCCACTGGCTGGAGCGCTCGATCAACGCGTGGGTCACCTTCGACGCCGCGCGCGGCGCATGGACGGGGTTCGACGCCACGACCGGCGCCCCTGTCACGCCCACGTTCGCCGCCGACTACGCGCCGTGGACCACCGCCTTCAGCGCCGCCGAGGCGCCGTTCTACCGCTGGTTCGACGGCGCGATCACCAACGCCTGCTTCAACGAGGTGGACCGCCACGTCCTCGCCGGGCACGGCGCCGAGGCGGCCCTGATCTTCGAGGGGGATCGCTGGGACCAATCGCTCGACGGCGGCCGCGGCGGCCCGGTGGTCAAGGAGATCATCTCGCGCAGCCGTCTGCTCGTGGAGGTGGCGAAGGCGGCGATCGCGCTGCGCGGGCTCGGGCTCGGGCGGGGCGACCGGATCGCGCTCAACATGCCCAACATCCCCGAGCAGATCTACTATACCGAGGCCGCGAAGCGGCTGGGCATCATCTACACGCCAGTGTTCGGCGGGTTCTCCGACAAGACGCTCTCCGATCGCATCCACGACGCCGGCGCGCGGGTCATCGTCACCGCCGACGGTGGCTACCGCAACGCCCAGGTCGTGCCCTTCAAGGAGGCGTACACCGACGCCGCGCTCGACAACTACGTGCCAGTCGAGTCCGCGCTCGAGGCGATCCGCGCGCGTCTGGCGACGCTCGATCTCGGCGCGCCCGAGCTGGAGGTCATCGTCGACGCCGCGAAGCGCGCGCTCGCGGGCGAGATCACCGTCGAGCGGAGCGATGTGATGCGCGGGGTGGGGCGCGCGCTGGTCGATCTCTCGGCGCAAGGTCGCGTCGACGCTGGCGCGGCGAGCCGCATCCGGACCAACCTCGCGCGCGCGCTGGTCGAGATGCCGCAGCGGGTCGAGGCGGTGCTGGTCGTTCGCTACGCCGCGCAGCAGGATCTGCTCTGGCGCGAGGAGCGCGACCGCTGGAGCCACGAGCTGACCGGTCCCGCCACCGCCGAGCTCCTCGCCGCGGCGCGCGCCCAGGGCCACGACGTGCAGACCGAGGCCGCGCTGCTCGCGCTCGACGACCACGCGCTGGTGCGTGTGGTGTGGTCGGTGATCCCGCCCGAGCCCCTCGACGCAGAGTTCCCGCTCTTCATCATCTACACCTCGGGCTCGACCGGCAAGCCCAAGGGCGTGGTCCACGTCCACGGCGGGTACGTCTCGGGGATCGCCGAGACGATGCGCGTCGCCTTCGACGCCGAGCCCGGCGATGTGATGTACGTGGTCGCCGACCCCGGGTGGATCACTGGCCAGAGCTACCTGATCTCGGCGGCCCTGAGCACGCGCGTCACGAGCCTCGTCGTCGAGGCCGCGCCGGTGTTCCCCTCGGCGGGGCGCTTCGCTTCGATCATCGAGCGCTTCAAGGTCAAGATCTTCAAGGCTGGCGTCACCTTCTTGAAGTCGGTGATGCAGGATCCGCAGAACGCCGAAGACGTCCGCGGCTACGACCTGTCCTCGCTCCGCGTCGCGACGTTCTGCGCCGAGCCCACCTCGCCGGCCGTCCAGCAGTTCGGCATGGACCTCTTGACCCCCTGGTACATCAACTCGTACTGGGCGACCGAGCACGGCGGCATCGTGTGGACCCACCTCTTCGGCAACGCCGATTTCCCGCTCCGGGCCGACGCGCACACCTACCCGCTGCCCTGGGTCTTCGGCGACGTCTGGCTCGCGGACGGCGAGGCCTCCGAAGGACGCATCCCCCACCGCGCGGCGGAGCTCGGCGAGAAGGGTGAGATCGTGATCACCGCGCCCTACCCCTACCTGTGCCGCACGATCTGGGGCGACGCAGCGGGCTTCCGCCTCGAGGGCACCGGGGTCGCGCGGAGCTGGCGCGGCGACCACGAGCGGTACGCCGCGACCTACTGGACGCGCTGGAAAGACACCCTCGCCTACACCCAGGGCGACTTCGCGATCCGCTACGAGGACGGGGGCTTCTCGCTGCACGGCCGGAGCGACGACGTCATCAACGTCTCCGGTCACCGCATCGGGACCGAGGAGATCGAGGGCGCGATCCTGCGCGACCGCCAGCTCCGCCCCGACTCGCCGGTCGGTAACGTGATCGTGATCGGCGCTCCGCACCGCGAGAAGGGGCTCGTCCCGCTCGCGTTCGTCAAGCCGTCGCCCGGCCGCAAGCTGACCGCGGATGACCGCCGGCGCCTCCTCGAGCTGGTACGCCAGGAGAAAGGGGCGACCGCGGTGCCCGCCGACTTCATCGAGGTCTCGCAGTTCCCGGAGACGCGCAGCGGCAAGTACATGCGCCGGATGGTGCGCTCGCTCGTCGAGGGCACGCCGGTCGGAGACGCCAGCACGCTCAAGAACCCCGAGTCGCTCGAGGAGATCGGGCGCCTCGTCAAGGCCTGGCAGGCGCGCCAGAAGCTCGGCGAGGAGCAGCGGCTCTTCGAGACCTACCGCTACTTCCGCGTGCAGTACCACGAGGTGAAGCCCGGTCAGAGGATCGCCGCGGTGGTCGTGACCAACCCGCCGGTGAACGCCCTCAACGAGCGCGCGCTCGACGAGCTCAACACCGTGCTCGATCACGTGGGCCGTCGTCCCGACGTGGCGGCGGTCATCTTCACCGGCGCGGGTACCGGGTCGTTCGTCGCTGGCGCCGATATCCGGCAGCTCCTCGAGGAGGTCCAGACGCTCGAGCAGGCCGCGCCCCTGCCCAACAACGCGCACCTCGCCTTCCAGAAGATCGAGCGCATGAGCAAGCCGACGATCGCGGCGATCAACGGCGTCGCGCTGGGCGGCGGGCTCGAGCTCTCGCTGGCCTGCACGGTGCGCCTCGCCGAGCCGGGCGCGAGCTTTGCGCAGCCCGAGATCCGACTGAACCTCCTCCCCGGCTACGGGGGAACGCAGCGGCTCCCGCGCTTGCTCGCCGATCGCGGCGGCGAGGCGGGGCTCGAGCACGCGCTGGCGATGATCCTCGGGGGACGCACCATCGACGTCGCGCAGGCGCTCGCGCTGGGTCTCATCGACGGCGTCGCGTCGGAGACCGACGCGGTCCTGGCGGAGGCGGTCACGCTCGCGCGCCGCTACGTGCTCGAGGGCAAGGGCCTCCTCGCGGACGCGTTCGCCGGCCGCGACGAGCGGCTCGCGCGCTGGGATCGCGCCGGGACCCAAGCGCTCGACGCCATCGCCCGTGGCCCGGAGCTGGTCCGTCTCGCCGAGCAGGCGCGCCTCGTGGGCCGCGCCGTCGCGTTCGAGCGCGCCCTCGAGGCGGTGCGCTTCGGCTGGGAGAAGGGCCTCCAGGCGGGCCTCGCGCACGAGGCGGGCCTCTTCGCCGCGAGCGTGATTGATCCCGCGCTCGGCAAGCAGGGGATCCGCGCGTTCCTCGACAAGCAGAGCGCGCCGCTGCCGACGCGCCGCGCGTTCGAGCCGAGCGACGCGGACCAGCGCGCGATGCTCGCGGACGGGCGGCTCCTGGCGGTGGGCGCGCCGTTCTTCCCCAGCTTCACGCCGCTCCCCGAGTTTCAGTACGCGATGGCGGTGGTGAAGGATCCGGTGACCGGCGCGCCGAGGCACGACGATCCGATCCGCTCCGAGGGCGAGCACGTCATCCCGGTCGACCGACCCGGCCCCAACGAGGCGCTCGTCTACATGCTGACCTCGGAGGTCAACTTCAACGACATCTGGGGGCTCACCGGCATCCCCGTCTCACCGTTCGAGAACCACGATCTCGACTACCAGGTCATGGGTTCGGGGGGCGGCGGTCTGGTCGTCGCGCTGGGCAGCGCGCTCAAGGCGGAGGGGCGGCTCGCGGTCGGTGATCTCGTGTCGGTCTACGCCGGGCAGAGCGAGCTGCTCTCGCCGCTCGCCGGGCGCGACCCGATGTTCGCGGGCTTCTCGATCCAGGGCTACGAGACGGACACCGGTAGCCATCAGCAGTTCTTGATCACGCAGGGCCCGCAGCTCCACCCCATGCCGGGTGATCTCACCCTCGAGGCGGGCGGCTCCTACGTCCTGAACCTCGGCACCGTGGTGCGCGCGCTGTTCACCACGCTGCGCGTGCAGCCCAACCGGACCATCTTCGTCGAGGGCGCCGCGACCGGCACCGGGCTCGAGGCGCTCAAGAGCGCCGCGAAGAACGGCCTCGACGCGATCGGCCTCGTCTCCTCCGAGGAGCGCGCGGCCTTCGTGCGAGGGCAGGGCGCGCGCGGCGTCATCAACCGCAGCGACCCGGCGTTCGCGGAGCTCTTCACTCCGGTGGGCGACGACGTCGCGGCCTGGGAGCGCAAGGGCGCGCCGCTGGTCGAGGCATGCCAGGCGCAGCTCGGCGGCCGCCTCGCCGACTACGTCGTCTCGCACGCGGGCGAGACCGCGTTCCCGCGCTCGTTCCAGCTCCTCGCGAGCGGGGGCACGCTCACCTTCTACGGCGCCTCCAGCGGCTACTGGTTCAGCTTCGCCGGCAAGCCCGGCGCGAGCCGACCGGACGAGATGTTCCGCCGCGCCGAGCTCCGCGCCGGCGAGTCGCTCCTCCTCTATTACGGCACCGACGGCGCGGTGGAGGATCCGGTCGGCCTCGAGTGCCTCGAGGCGGCACGCACCGCGGGGGCGCGCATCGTGGTCGCGACCACCACCGACGCGCAGCGTGAGTTCCTCCAGTCGCTGGGCTTCGGCGAGTCGGTCCGCGGCGTCGTCTCGATCGAGGAGATCACGCGCCGCGAAGGGCAGGACTTCGAGTGGCCCCGCCACTTGCCGCGCCTCCCCAACGCCAAGCGCGAGACGGTCGCCTTCAAGGAGGCGGTCCGCGCGTTCCAGGAGCGCACCATCAAGCCCTTCGGCGGCGCGGTGGGTAAGCTCCTGCGAAGCGCGGAGAACCCGCGCGGCGCGCCCGACATCGTCGTCGAGCGCGCGGGCCACGACGCGCTCGGGGTCTCGACCTCGCTCGTCAAGCCGTTCACGGGGCGCGTCGTCTACATCGAGGATCTCTCGAACCGTCGCTTCACCTTCTACGCGCCGCAGGTGTGGATGCGTCAGCGCCGGATCCTGATGCCCACCGCCACGATCGCCGGGACGCACCTGTCGAACGCCGCCGAGGTGGTGCGCATGAACGAGATGCTCGCGGCAGGCCTCCTCTCCGTCACCGATCCCACCATGGTGCCCTGGCACCAGCTGCCGGCCGCCCATCAGGCGATGTGGGACAACCGCCACGCGGGCGCGACCTACGTCTGCAACCACGCGCTCCCTGCCGCGGGCCTCCGCTCCAAGGAGGAGCTGTTCGAAGCCTGGGCCGCGCGCGCGCGCGAGCCCGAAGCCCCACCCCACACCACGAAGACCGCGGAGCGCTGATGTCCGACCCCACGCTACGACCTGGCCGCCTGCAGCAGAAGATCGCGTTCGTCACCGGCGCCTCCGGCAACATCGGCACCGCGATCACGCGGCGCTACCTCGAAGAGGGCGCCACCGTCGTGATGACCGGACGCAACCTGACCAAGCTCGCCGAGGTGCGCACGCGCCTGCTGGCGGAGGCAGGCGCGCCTGACGATCGCGCCTTCGGCGTCGCGATGGATGGCGCCGATCCGGAGTCGACGCGCGCCGCGATCGCCACCGCGATCGAGCGCTATGGAAGGCTCGACATCATCGTGAACAACGCTGGCTCGGCCGGACCGAGGCAGAAGCTCGAGAACGTGCCGATCTCGCGGGCCGATCTCGAGGCGCTGCGCGCCGCTGGCTCCGCCGACACCGAGACCGCGGGCGACGCGGTGCGGAACCTGCTCGGGGTCACCTGGAACGTCGCGCGCGCGGCCGCCAAGGTGCTCCAGCCGGGCGCCTCGATGATCAACATCTCCACCATCTTCTCGCGCACCCAGTACTTCGGGCGCACCGCGTACGTGGTTCCCAAGGCGGCGCTCAACGCGGTCTCACACCAGCTCGCGAGCGAGCTCGGCAACCTCGGCATCCGCGTGAACTCGATCTTTCCCGGTCCGATCGAGAGCGAGCGCATCCGCATGGTCTTCGCGGCGATGGACAAGCTGCGCGACGAGGACGCCGGGACCACCGCCTCGGACTTCTTCGGTCTCATGTCGCTGGCGCGCGCCTACCCGGGCAAGGCGCCGGAGCGCACGTTCCCCACGGTCGTCGACGTCGCCAACGTCGTCGTCTTCCTCGGCAGCGACGAGTCGGGCGCGCTCAACTCGCACGACCTCGAGGTCACGCACGGCATGGCCGTCAACAAGGAGAGCCAGAGCACCTGGCTCTCCCGACCGCTCTTGCACAACGTCGACGGCGGCGGGCGTACGGTGTTCATCGCCGGCGGCGAGCAGGTGGCAGACGCGCTTGCCATCGCGCGGGTCCAGGTTTCCACCGGCGCCAAGGTGCTCCTCGGCCTCGCCCGCGAGGAAGATGTCTCGGCGGTCCGAGCCGGCCTTCGTCACGGTCCCGACCTCAGCATCGAGGCGGTGCACGCGAATCGGACCGCGCCGGAGACGCTCGCTCGCGCGCTCACGGGCTCGCCGAGCCGCGTCGACGCGGCGATCATCCTCGCCGCAGCCCCCCCCGGGCAGCTGCGGGGACCGATGAAGGACGCGCTCGACGCCGACGTCGACCTGTTCATCGATCGCGAGCTGGTCGGGGCGATCGCCCTTGCGCGCGAGCTCGCGCGCTACTGGCAGACCCCGCGGGGCGCCGGGCGCGGCCCGCGCATCGTCTTCATGTCGAACGCCGACGACGGGGCGGACAACGTCTACGCTTCGGCGCTGCGCTCGGCCACCGAGGAGATCTGTCGCGTATGGCGCCACGAGAGCGAGGGGCGCCGCAAGACGAACCCCAACCACCACCGTGAGTGGTCCAACCAGATCATCCGCTTCACGAACAAGGAGGCCGAGGGCCTTGCGTTCGCCGCCGGTCAGGCCGCCCGGCTACTGTTCACGCCGCGCCACGTCGAGCCGGTGAACCTTTACGTGCCGTCCTCGATCGTCGACGCCACGGGCGCGAAGCGCGCCTCGATGACCTGGATGGACAACCTCACCGGGCTCCACCTGGGGAAGGTCGCGCTCGTGACCGGCGGCTCGGCGGGGATCGGAGGCCAGATCGGGCGCCTCCTCGCGAGCGCCGGCGCGCGCGTCATGCTGGTGTCGCGCGGCGTCGCGCAGCTCCAGGAGATGCGCGACCGGATCGTCGCGGAGATGGAGGACTGCGGATACTCGGGCGCGGCGAGCCGCGTCCAGACCCTCGCGGGGGTCGACGTCGCGGATCTCGCGGCGGTCGAGCGCGCCGTCGACGTGACGCTCGAGACCTTCGGCCGCATCGACTACCTGATCAACTGCGCGGGCGTCGCGGGGGCCGAGGAGATGGTGGTCGACATGGGGGTCGACGACTTCCGACGCACGCTCGACGCGAACCTCATCTCCAACTACGCCCTCATTCAGAAGGTCGCGCCCCACATGAAGGCGCAGGGGAGCGGCTACATCGTCAACGTCTCCTCGTACTTCGGCGGCGAGAAGTACGTGGCGACGCCGTACCCGAACCGCTCCGACTACGCGGTCTCCAAGGCTGGGCAGCGCGCGCTCGCGGAGAGCCTCGCGCGCTTCCTGGGACCGGAGATCCAGATCAACGCCATCGCGCCTGGTCCGGTGGCCGGGGATCGGCTCCAGGGGACCGGCGGTAACCCGGGGCTCTACCAGCGCCGCGCCCGGCTGATCGCGGAGAACAAGCGCCTCAATCAGATCCACGCCGCGCTGATCGTCGCGGTGCGGAGCGGCGCGCGCGCGGCCGAGCTCCTCGACCTGCTCGCCACGAACGACGGCGCAGCGCTCCACAAGGCGCCGGAGCCGCTGAAGAAGCTCGCCGATAAGATCGCTTCGGAAGGGCGCGAAGGCGCCTCGTGCGGGCGCTTCCTCCTCACCCGCGAGCTCGCGGAGAAGCTCGCGGCGCGGGTGCGCGGCGGTGGCTTGCTCACCGCCGAGGCCGACGCCGGTGCGCGCTTCGACGCCGCGTGGGTCGCCACGTGGCCCGAGCCGCCTGCGCCCTTCTTCGCCAACGCCGACATCGAGACCGCCGCCACCAGGATCCGCGACGAGGTGCTCGGTTTGTTGCATCTCCAGAAGATGCCCACCGAGATGGAGGTCGCCCTGGCGACCGTCTTCTACCTGGCCGACCGGGCGGTGTCGGGAGAGACGTTCATGCCGTCGGGCGGCCTGAGCCTCGAGCGCTCCAACACCGAGCGCGAGCTGTTCGGCAGCGCCAAGCCCGAGCGGGTCGCGATGATGGAAGGCAAGACCGTGTGGATCATGGGCGAGCACCTGCTCGCGCACCTGGCGCACGCGGCGACCGTCCTCGTCGAAAAGGCGCACGTCGGTCGGGTGGTGCTCCTGCTCCGCACCGCCGCCGCCGCGGAGGCTCTGCGGGCCAGGCTCCCCGTGGCGGTCGCGGCGAAGAGTGAGCTCATCGTCACGGGCGACGACCTCGAGACCGCGATGGACGACGCGCACCAGCGGCACGGGCACCCCTGCACGATCGTGAGCACGGCGTTCGGGCCGCTCCCTGACCGCATCTTCGACGCCACGGCGAAGACGCAGCCGCTCGATACCGCGGGCTTCCGGGCGCTGGTCGAGACCAACATCACGCACCACTTCCGCGTCGCGCGGAAGGCCTCGCTCTTCGATCACGTGCAGCTCATCCTGGTCTCGCCGGACCTCCCCCTCAACGCGAGCAGCGAGGCGTTCGCGCTCGCGAACTTCGTCAAGACCACCCTCCACGCGCTGACCGGCACCGCCGCCGTCGAGTCGGAACGCCTGGTTCACGACACGGTCGTCAACCAGATCAACCTGACGCGCCGGGTGCGGAGCGAGGAGCCCCGCAACGACGCCGAGACCGCCGAGGAGCTCGAGCGCTTCGGCCGCGCCGTGCTCCTCGCCGGCGCCCCGCTGCCCAACCTCGAGGACAGCCGGTACCGGTCGCGCGTCTACCGCGGCATGGCGATCACCGTCTAGCGCCTGTGAAGCGAGACTTTCACCGGGTAGCCATCGTCCATCGCGGCCACGTCGCGATGCGCTTCATCCATTGCGTGCGCGAGTACAACCGCGAGCACGGCACCGATCTGCGCACCATCGCGCTCGCCACCGACGTCGACCGCGGCGCGATGTACGTGCGCGAGGCCGACGAGGTGGTGTGGCTGGGGGCACCGTTCTTCGTCGACCCCAAGGACCAGCGCAAGAAGAGCCGCTACGTCGATCTCGCGCGCCTCGCCGAGGCCTTCCGTGAGGCCCGCGCGGACGCAGCGTGGCTCGGCTGGGCGTTCGTCCCCGAGCACCTCGCGGTGGCGGCCACCTGCGAGGCGCTGGGGATGCAGCTCATCGGCGTCGAGCCCGCCGTGATGGGACGGCTGAGGGACAAGCGCGCGACCAAGTCTCTCGCCGGGGCGCTCGGCATCCCGCTCCTCGACTCGCCCGACGAGGTCGTCACGACCCTGGCGGCGGCGCGCCTGCAGGCCGAGGTCGTGGGCTATCCGCTGATGCTCAAGACCACCGACGGCGGCGCCGGCTTCGGGCTCGCCGTGGTCACGGCGCCGGAGGAGCTCGAGCCCTCGTTCGAGCGCGTCCACGCCGAAGCCTCGAGGGTGCTCGGTCACGCGGAGTGTTACCTCGAGCGATACCTGCCTCGCGCGCGCCTCATCAGCGTCGAGATCCTCGCGGACACCCACGGGAACGTGTGGGACGTCGGCGTGCGCGACGGCTCCGTCCAGCACGGCTTCGCGAAGTTCCTCGACGAGGCGCCGCCGACCGATCTCGCCCCGGAGCTCGAACGTCAGCTTCGCGGCTGGGCGGTCGCGCTCATGAAGGAGGCTCGGTACGTCGGGGTCGGCGCGGTCGAGTTCTTGCTCGACGAGCGCGGCAGGCCCTGGTTTCTCGAGGTCAACGCGCGCCTCGAGACCGCGCACGACGTGCTCGAGGCGACGACCGGGATCGATCTCGTCAAGCAAGAGATCTTCGTCGCCCGCGGCGGCGCGCTCCAGGGCCCGCCGCCGGTGCAGCGCGGTCACGCCTTCCAGGTGCGGCTCCAGGCGCGCGATCCCGCGGAGGAGTTCCGCCCCGCGCTGGGCGTCCTCGATCTGTTCCGGCCGCCGACCGGGCCCGGCATCCGCGTCGAGGCCAGCGTGGTGGAGGGAGACGAGCTCCCGCCAGGCTTCGGTACCCACATCGCGAAGCTCGTCGCGTATGGCCTCTCACGCAGCGAGGCGCTGGCGCGGCTCGAGCGCTGCCTCCGCGAGACCACCGTGGTCCTGCGCGGCGGCGCGACGAACCAGGCGTTCCTCCTCGCGGTCGTCCGGCAGCCCGAGCTCACCGCGGGCGCGGTCGACGCCGAGTGGCTCGACCGCGTCGCGGCGACGGGCGTACTCGCGAGCGACGAGCACGCGGGGGCGGCCCTCGCGATCGCGGCCATCGAAGGCTACGAGGCGGAGGCGACCGAGGAGCGCGCCCAGTTCCTGGCCAGCGCCGCGCGAGGACGACCGGCGGTGAGACCCGAGGTCGGCAAGACCATCGAGCTGTCTCGTCGAGCCTCGAGCTACCGGGTGGGCGTGGCGCGCCTCGGCAGCGAGCGCTACCGGATCGAGCTGGGAGGCCGGAGCGTCACCGTCGCCTACCAGCACCGCGGCGCGTTCGAGCGACGGCTCGACAGCATGGTCGGCCTCGGGGTTCGGGCCACCGTCGTCAGACAGGAGCGACGCTTCGCGATCGACGTGGAGGGAGTCGCGCATCGCATCGAGCTCCTGGAGGGCGGAATGGTGCGCGCCCCCGCGCCGGGAATCGTGCAGTCGGTCTGTGTCGAGCCTGGCGCGCGCGTTCGGCGCGGCGACGTGCTCGTCGTCCTCGAAGCGATGAAGACCGAGGTCCAGGTGCTCGCGCCGTTCGACGGATCGATCCGTCAGGTCGACGCGCTACCGAACGTGCCGGTCGCGGCCGGCGCGCCGCTGGCGTTCATCGAGGTGGGCGCGGAGAGCAACGCCGTCACCTCCGGAGGGCCACCGGTGTTTCCTGGGGTCGACGCGTCCCCGGTCGCAGCGTCTGCGCCTTTCGCCTTCGAGGAGTCGGTAGCGACGCTAAGAGAGGCCATGCTCGGCTACGATGTCGAGGCGCGCGAGGTGAACCGCATCCTCGCCGCGCTCCCCGCGCAGCTCCGCGAGCTCGACGCGAACGATCCCGAGGTCCTCCGGCTCGAGCGCAGCCTGGTCGGCGTCTTCGCGGATCTCGTCTCGCTCTTCCGCAGACGCAAGGGCACGGGCAGCGGGCTGGAGAGCGAGGACGACGGCGCGGAGGAGCACCTCATCACCTTCCTTCGCGCGCGCTCCGCGGCGGCTGGGGGCCTCCCCGCCGAGTTCCTCGCGGAGCTGCGCTCCGCGCTCGCGCACTACGGGGTGTCCGAGCTCACGCCGTCCGCCGCGCTCGACGACGCGCTCTTCTGGATCTTTCGCGCGCGCCAGCGGCTCGACCTTCTTCGCGCGCCGGTCCTCCCGATCCTCGAGCGATGGCTCGAGCTCACCGAGCACGGCCCCGACGCGGAGCTCCGACGCCTCCTCGACCGGCTCGCGCGCGTCGCGCGGGGACGTCACGAGGCCATCGCCGACCTCGCCCTCGAGGTGAGCTACCGGCTGTTCGCGCGCCCCGGTCTGGTCGGCGGTCGGCGGCGGGCGTCGCTGGAGCTCACGAAGCGGCTGGCGAATCTCGCGGATGGCAAGCGCGAGGAGCACCTGCGCGCGCTCGTGGAGTCTCCCTACCCGCTCTTCGAGACGCTCGCCGAGCGGCTGGAGGACGCGTCCGAGGCCGCGCGCGAGCTCGTCCTCGAGGCGCTCGCGGCGCGCTACTATCGGAGCCACGAGGTGGGCGCGGTCATCGTGCGGACGGTCGACGGTGTGGCGGTGCTCGAAGCGTCGATGACCGAGCCCGGTCTCGAGCGGAAGGTGCGCCTCTTGATGGCCTCGCCCTCGGGCGCCGCGCTCGGACGAACGGCGGAGGCGCTCGCGCGTCTTGCGGCGACCCTCGAGCCCCCCTGCGTCGTGGATCTCTTCGTGTACGCGGTCCGCGGCGCGCCGGGCCTCGAGGCCTCCGCTTCGTGGCCCGCCGCGGTCACACGCGTAACGACGATCCTCGCAGCGGGCGACGCGCGCTCGGGGTGCCTCACGCTCCGGCGCGGCGCCGCGGGCCTCGCCGAAGATCCGCTGCTCGACGGGATCCACCCGACGCTCGCCGAGCGCCTGCAGCGAGCGATGCTCGCCGAGTTCACGGTCGAGCGCCTGCCCGGGGCTCGGGACGTCCATCTCTTCCGCGGCGTCGCGCGCGCGAACCCGAAGGACGAGCGCCTCTTCGCGTTCGCCGAGGTCGACCTCACGCCGGTCCGCGATGCCAGCGGCCTGCTCGTCGAGCTGCCGCACTTCGAGCGCATCTTGCAGGAGGCGCTCGCGAGCGTTCGCTCGGCGCAGGTCATGCGGCCCATCGAGCGTCGGCTCCACTGGAACCGCGTGGTGCTCGAGGCGCCGGTCGCGGTGGATCTC
>JAYTBL010000981.1:0-6642 GCA_043736975.1 Polyangiaceae bacterium | reverse complement strand
CAAGGACGACCCGATCGCGCTCCGCATCACCGCGGCAGACGGTCAGGTCGTCGAGGACTCGATGCCAGGCGCGAAGGGCAAGGGCGGTAAGGAGTTCCCGGGCACCACGCAGTTCAAGTAGAGGCGCCGGCTTTCACCTCGACCATCGCGCGGCTCACGTCCTCGAGGGAGTCGCCCATGGTGTCGATGTTGCGGAGCTCGGCGTCGTCGATACCGACCGCGGCGGCGCGCGCGGTATCCACCGCCGTATAGGCCTTCGCGAGCACCGTGACGTGATCCTGGATGCGCTGGTCGACCATGCCCAGCACCGCATCAGCCGCCGAGGGCTGCGCGCTCGCGAGCGGGAGCGCCTCGCCCGGCGCGGAGGGGAGCGGCGGCGAGAGCTCGGCGATACGCACCAGGACCTTGGGGCGCGAGCGCTCGAGGCGAACGCGCGCCTCGGCGAGGCGGAGCAGCGCGCCCCACGTCTTGCGCACGCGCAGCTGCGTCGGGCGATCGAGCGGGACCTCCTCGGCGTTGCGCCGGAGCTCGGCGCCGGAGAGGAGCGCGCCGCGCGCAGGCTCCGAGACGTCCTTCGCGGCGCCCTCGAGGGCGTGCGCGATGGGGTCATCGGCCTCGACCAGGAGCGGCAGCGCCGCGAGCACCGCGGCGACCACGATCGCCACCATCGCGACCGGCACCGAGCCGCCGCTGAACGCGGTGGAGAGCGAGCCACCGAGCGCGCCGGCGACGAGCGCGACGACGACGTGCAAGGCCTGCGCGGTGCGCGAGCGAATGCGCGTGGTCCGCTCGGCGAAGGCCGCCGCGAGGAGGATCGCGCCCGCCGCCGCCGGCGATACCGGCGAGAGGATGCCGGAGCCGAACGCGCCGAGCGCGCCGCCCGCGACCGCGAGCGAGCTCACGGTACCGCTCGCGCAGACCGCGACGAGCACGCCCAGCCACACCAGCGCGACCGACGAGCCGACGGGGCCGAAGCGGTTCGCGATGGGCGCGATGGCGAAGAGCGAGGCGGCGGCGACCAGGAAGGCGAGCTTCTTCATGGCTAGAAGACGCTCCGCGCGGAGTTCGCCATGTCGCGCTCGGTGTTCGACTTCGCCGCCGCCTTGCCAGCTGCGCTGGTGGGCGCCACGGTCTTGAAGCCCTCCTTCATGGCGCCGTAGGCCTTCATCTGCGACTCGAGCGCGGGGGCCGCGGCCGGCGGCGCGGCCATGCGGGCGCGCGCCAGGTTCTTCTCGTTCTCCTCGGTGATCCGTTGGGCGAGCGCGACGTTGCCCTGCGCGTACGCGTTCGAGGCCTCGACCTGCTTGCGCGAGGCGATGACGCTGGTGGCGCTCGCGAGGACCGCGCCATCCTGACCGCTCTCGACGTCGGAGGCGCTGCTCGTGGCGAGGAGCGTGAGCTGCGGCGCGCGCGCCGCGGTCACCGCGGTGCTGCCCACGAGGTTCCAGGTGGCCTGCGTGTCGACGGTCATGCCTTCCACGCCGCGCGTGATCGCGGCGAGCTCGACGATCACGCGGCGCTCGTCGCCACCGAAGAGCGAGCCGATGGCCAGCTCGACGGCGTTGCCGCGGACGACCGCGTCGGCGCCGGACGCGCTGACGAAGCGCATGCCGTCGGGGAGCTGGAGGCGAACGCGCGCGTTCTCCACCGTGGTGCCTGCGGTCTCCTCGAGCTCGCGATGGAGGAACTTGGCGAGCGAGGCGCCGTCCTTCACGAAGGCGAAGTTGCCGTGACCGTTCTGCGCGAGGCTCCCCATGTAGCTCTCGTCGAAGTCGAGACCGATGCCCAGCGACGAGACCGTGATGCCCGAAGCGAAGCTGCTCCGCGCGAGGTTCTCGGCCTGGGCGCGCGTGCTATCGAGACCGTCGCTGACCAGGATGATGCGCCGAACGCGGCCGCGCGCCGACTCGTCGAGCGCGTGCAAGCCGGCCGCCATGCCGCTGGGGATGTTCGTGCCGCCGCTCGCCTCGAGCTGGCGGATGCGGGCCGACAGCGACTCGCGGACCGCGCCCACGGGGGCCAGCGGCTGGAGGACCTCGCTGCCGTCGGAGTAGCGGATGACCGCGATCTCGTCGTCGTCACGCATGTCGCCGAGGAGGCGGAGCACCGAACGCCGGGCCTCCTCGATCTTCTCGCCGCTCATCGAGCCGGAGGTGTCGAGCACCACCGCGAGCGAGATGGGTGCGCGCTTCTGGTCGCTGGCGCGCGGATCGGCGTCGGCAACGACGCGGACGTCGGCGAAGATCGGGGTCTCGGTGCCGGAGAGCACGCGCGAGTGACTGAGCGAGACCATGCCGTGCACGCCCGGCCCCGAGAACGCCGCCGAGTTCTTGCCGACGGAGAGGATGCCGGGCGTCTTGCTCGTGAACGAAGCGTCACCCGGAAACGCGGAGGAGGCGGGCGCCCGGTACAGGACGAGGCCGCCGGTGGCGAGGACGACGGCACAGAGGGCGATGCCTCGCCTCAAGCGGGGCGACATGGTTAGCGACATGGCTCCCTCAGACGCACGAGGAGGCCATTCGTTTTGTGATTCGTTGAATCAACCGCGAAGGGCCACGAAACCCCGTCGTTCGCAGGGAACGCGGGGGTCAGCGCGTGATCGGCGCCTCGGTCGTGACGCCGGCGCCGAACCACGGGATCCCCGCGCCGCCGTCGCCGGTGAGGGTCTTCACGACCGTCGCCGAGCCGGTGGCCATGTCGATCTCGGAGATCTTGCCGTTGTCCGAGAAGCCGTAGCCCTTCCCTGCCCAGTAACCGAGGCCGTAGATGTCGGTCTGCTTGGTGTCGCCGAGGATCTTCTTGATGCTGCCGGTCTTGGGGTCGACCTCGGCGAGCAGATCGGTGTTGGCGCCCGCGTCGCTCCCGAAGATCTTGACGGTGAGGAACGTGCGGTTCTGGTTCTGGATGAGCGAGATGAGATCGCCCGACGACTTGTACTGCGTGCCGACCGCGGTGGGGTTCAGCGAGCCGATCTTGGTCATGTCGCCGGTCTTGGTGTCGATGCGCACGTAGTCGATCGACTCGACGCCAGCCCCAGTCGACGCGTAGCCGACCAGCGCCTCCCTGGTGGGGTCGACGGTGCCGGCGGGCACGAACGAGAGCGCGTTCGGGTAGTCGTCGTCTCCGACGGCGTTTGCCTTGATCTCGGTGCACGCCGCGGTGATGGGGTCGACCTTGAGGAAGCGCGTGAACGACGTCGCGTAGACGGAGCCGGTGCGATCGACGGCGAGGTCGATGATCTGCTCGCTCCCGTTGAGGCAGGTGAACTTGCCGATCATCTTCAGGTCGTTGGTGACCGGCTCGAAGAGATAGAGCGTGTCGGCGGTGTGCGCGTAGACGCGGCCGGGCGTGCCCGGCGGGATGTACGTGTCGGCGACCTCGGCGTCCTGCTCGTCGATCGGGGGATCTCCGCTGTCCCTCCGGCCGCCGCTGCCCCCTTCGATCAGCGGGAGGGACGCGGGGCTTTCCTTCGACGAGCTGCACGCTGCAGCAACGAGGGTGAGCGCGGTGGACGAAGCGGCGAGCGTGCAGAACGAAAAGAGGAAGGCAAAGCGAGATCGCATCTCAGGAAGATACGCTAAGGGTGGAGCGTCAGCCACTGCGAGGCCGTGGCGCCGCTCGATCCCCCCTCGACCGCGCTCGCGGCGATGCGCTGTCCGCTCAGCACGCCCTGCGCGCAGCGCGCGAATTGCGGGAGCTTCGCCGCGTTCACGATCGGAACGATCACCCCCTTGTCGTCGATCGACATGTGGATCTCCGCCGATCCGCCGATCGGCGAGGCGACGACGGTGAGCGCATCGCGGTAGCAAGCGCTGAGCCTGGGGAGCAGGTCGGCCATCTTCCTTCGCACCGCGTCCTCGCGAACCCCCGAATTGCTGAGCGTGCCGAGCGCCACGTACGCCGAGGCCGGGCTGTAGTCGGGCTGCGCGGCGGCTGGCGCCGACGCGGTCACGGGGGGGAGCGCGGAGGGCGCGGTGGTTCTCCCCGCCACCGCGGGGAGCGGCGGCGGCCCGCTCTTCGGCGTGGGCAGCAACGCGCGACGCGCCGAGGCCGAACCCGACGCGAGCGCGAGCGGCGTGGCGAGGGGAGCGGGCTCGGCCGGTCCCGGCGGCAGGTTGCCGAGGACGACGGAGCCCTCGGGCGACGCCGCCGACGCGCTCGGCGTCGTGCCCGCGCGCCCGCCGTCACCGCCACGCGCGATCGCGAAGACCCCCAGCCCGCCGACGAGCAGCGCGCCCGCCGCGACCGCCACCACCAGCCCGAGGTAGCGCGAGCCGGCATTCATCGGCACCGTCACCTCGGTGCCATCCGACGTGTGCTTCGACGTGAAGTCGACCTCGGCGCGCGGCGGCGCCGGCGCGGGCGCGGGCGTCGGCAGCGAGGCCGGCGTGCCGTCGGCGTTGAGCCGCAGCGTCGACGTCTTGCCCTGCACGAGCGTCCGTGCGCGCGCGACGTCGAGCGCGTCTCGCTCCGGCGGCGCCGCGAGCAGGTGCGCGCCGCTCTCCTCGGTGAGGCTCTGCGGCCGGTAGCCGAAGACGCCGCGCAGATCGCGCCGCATGTCGCGCGCCGTCTGGTAGCGATCGTCGCGCGACTTCTTGAGCGCGCGGAGGCAGATCGCCTCGAGCCGGGCGTTCACGCCTGGGCGCACCTTGGAGGGCGGGACCGGCTCGTCGGTCACCTGCTTGAGCACCACCCCCAGCGCGTTCTCGGCGAAGAACGGCACGCGCCCCACCAGCAGTTGATAGAGGATGATGCCCACCGAATAGAGATCGGAGCGCGGATCGAGCGCGTCCCCGCGCGCTTGCTCGGGCGACATGTACTCGGGCGTGCCGATCAGCGTGCCGCTCGAGGTGAGCGCCGAGCCGTTGTTCTCGGTCTGGAAGGCGCGCGGATCGCTGAGCTTCGCGATGCCGAAGTCGCAGACCTTCACCTGGTAGGGCCGCTGGTCGTCGTCGTCGCCGACGCTCACCATGATGTTCTCGGGCTTGAGATCGCGGTGGATGATCCCGAGCTCGTGGGCCACCGAGACGGCGGCGAGCGTCTGCGCGAGGATGTCGACGATGCGCGTGTCGGGCATGGGCCACTCGTCACGCAGCACCGACAGGAGATCGCGGCCGTGGAGGAACTCCATCGCGATGTAGACCAGACCGTCTGGCTCCACGCCGTAGTCGTAGATGCGCACCGAGTTCGCATGGTCGAGCCGGCTCGCGGCCTTCGCCTCGCGGTAGAAGCGCTCCTTGAACATCGCGTCCTTCGCGATGTCGGGCCGCATGATCTTCAGCGCGATGACGGTGTCGAGCACGGTGTGCCGCGCGCGATAGACCTCGCCCATCGCGCCCGCGCCGATCGGAGCTTCGATCTTGAACTTGCCGGCGACGACGCGCCCGAGCAGAGTCGCCATCTCGCCCATCGCCGGTGAGTGTAGCAAGCCCCGGCATGGACTCCGGATTTCACGCGGAGCGGGCGCGACGCCCTGAATGAGCGTCGGGAGCGCCGCAACGCGCGTCTTCGCGGGCGAGGCCCACGTTTCGCGAGGTGGGCCCACCCGCGAAGTGATAGAGGCGAAGGGGTGCCGCGCCTTGCTCGAGTCCTTCTCTGCGCCGCCTGCGTTCTCGCTGCTGGGTGCTGGTGGGAGAGGCCGACGGTCAGCTATGCGCCGGGCTTCGTGAAGGAGAACCCGAAGATCTCGATCTTCGGGGTCCTCCGCGAGGGCCGCATGAACCCGGAGATCTGGGAGGAACTCGGCCCCCCCTTCGCCGCCGCCCTCCACCGCGAGGCCTGCGGGATCGCGGTGGGCGGCGCGATGCGCGTCTCGAACCCGCAGCTGTTCGGCGCCATCGACGGCGTGGCGCGCGCCGACGGCATCACCGACGAGCTCCTCGCGAAATTCGCGCCCGCCGCGCAGGGCGACGCGATCCTGGTGATCGTGATGTCGGGCCGCCTCCCGAAGAAGGCCGCGGACGCCGCCGACGGCGCGGTCGGCACGACGACGACGACGGCGGCGCAGATGCGCGGGGGCGGCGGGGGCGGGCGCCCGCGACCGCAGGGCCCTCCTGGCCCGCAGGCGCAGGTCGATCGCAACTTCCTGGAGCTGTCCGCGTCGCTCTACTCGAAGAAGATGCGCCAGTCGGTAGCGATGGTGGAGATGGTCTACAAGGGCGCGAGCGAGACGGAGGCGTTCACGCAGTTCACCGAGAAGCTCGCGGCGGCCTTCCCCGGCGCGACGTGCGAGGGGTGGCTGGCGGATCTCGGGGTGACGGCGGACTCGGTGAGGTAGCGCGGCGAGGGGCGCCAGGCCTTGCCGCGCGGCTTACGTCGCGACGACCACGTCCACTCCGATCTGCGTGGCAACCGCCGCGTACAGGTCGACCTCGACGGAGGGCGCTTCGATGGAGACGACCAGCGCGTAGCGCGCCCCCATCTCGCTCCGATCACGCTTGATGTCGTCCTTCCACCAGCCGCTGACCGGCATCACGCCTATGATCCCACGGCGCGCGAGGTCGACTGCCGAGCCCTCCCAGATGTCCGCATGCAGCGAGCCGCGGTCACGCACGCGCGAACCGAGCATCCACGTCCCGCTCTCCGACCCGCGGGCCGGCCGGCGTTCTTCTTCGTCGAGCGCCATCCTGTTGAGGCGCTTCT
>JAYTBL010000980.1:0-6643 GCA_043736975.1 Polyangiaceae bacterium | reverse complement strand
GCGTCGTTCATCCAGCAGTCGTCGCTGGTCCGGCATGCGACGGGTGGCGGCTCGGACGACGCCGATGCCACTGGCGTCGACGCTGCGTCGGGCTGCGTGAAGCGCGAAGGTCGTGACGGAGGGGCAGGAGGATCCGCGGAGGGCGGTGGATAAGAGTCGGGCGCGCCCCAGGTCCCCGGGTTGCCCGGATACGGCGGGGCGGCGGTCGACGCGGACGGCGCCTCGGGCGGGGAGCACGCGACCATGCCGAGCGCCAGCGCGGACCCCACGAGAGCTCGCATCATCATGACGCGAGCATACCGCCGTGCAGGTGACGACCGTCGCGCTCGTCACCGCGGTCCTCTTCGCGGTTGGCTTCGTCGTCTCCCGGCTCGACTTCTCCCGGGGACGAGCTCGCGAAGATCGCGGAGAGGGGCGGCGGTCGACTCCGCAACGTCGAGACCGCCGGCTCGATGGACAACGTCACGCGCCTCGCGCGCGCCGCCGGAGGGGGCTGCAAGGTGACCTTCGCGATCGTGCAGGACGGCTCGGACTGGGGCGAGAGCGGCAAGATCGCCCTGCTCGGCCGGCTGCCGAAGTCCGAGAGCGTGTTCTTCCTCGGCAACGAGGCCGACCAGGCTCTCGGTGCTCCGCGACTTCGTGCGGCGGGCAGCGGGCCCTCAGAGCCAGTAGCGAGTGATCGTCTTGTCGGTCACGACGAGCACTCGCTGGTAGGCATCGATCACGGCGTCGTTCGGGAGATCGGAGTCGGACGCCGCCGGGGTGAAGATCGGAGTACCCGAGTTGAACGCTGGGTCCGGCGCGCCGCTCTTCAAGAAGCGCCACACGAATTGCTGGAAGACGGAAGACTTGTAGGCGTAGCCGACCACGACAATCAGCGCGTCGGGCTGCACCACCACGGCCGTGGCCGAGGCCGAGGCGGCGCCATCGCCCACGTGCATCAGGGGTACGCCAAAGGTCGAGTCGAGCCTCCCGTTCGAGCCGACCACGGCGACGCTGATCTCGCCGATCGACCCCCCGCCGACCAGCTTGTCGCCGACGACGACGACCTTGTCGTTCGGCAGGAGCGCCATCGCGAACGCATCTTCGTTGGTGCCCACCAGATTGTAGTCGTACTGGCCGTTCGCCCCGTAGCCGGTATCGAGGGTGCCGTCGGCGTTGAAGCGAACGACCGAGGCGATGGTGTCGACGCCGATCTGCCCCGATGCGCCGCAAACCAGGATCTTGCCGTCCGACTGCACCAACGCATCGTGGGCACTCAGGTAGTTGCCAGTGGCGGTGGCCATGCCTTGAGCGGCGAAGGTCGAGTCGAAGCCGTTCGCGTTCAGGCGACCCACCACCGCATTACCTCCGATGACTTGCCGATCGAACCCCGCTACGAAGAGGTTCGCGCCTTGCGCGCGCATCGCCACGCCACGGGCGAGGCGCGGACCCGATGCGCCGCCCTTGCCCGCTCCGCCGAAGTTCGGGTCCACCTTGCCGCTCTTGTCGAGACGCAAGGCCGCAAGCTTCAGGTCGCCGTCGACCACGGCGGAGCCACCAAGGAAGATGTTGCCCGTCGCATCGTCGACCACGACGCCCGTGACGTAGCGCGAGAAGCCAGGGCTCGCGAAGCCGAACGTGGTCTTCACGCGTCCGCCGCTGCCGAACGTCGTGTCCAGCTTGCCGGTGGGATCGAGGCGCACGGCGCCGAAGTTGTCCGCGAAGACAGTCTCCTTCGGCGCCGAGCCACCGAGCACGATCTTTCCGTCCTTCTGTAGGGCGATCGCCTCGATGAGCAGCGAGGCGTCGGCCACGATGCCGGTGCCGGCGAAGCTCTTGTCGAGCGAACCCGCGACCCCCCGGACCACCAGCTCGAGCGCGGCCTTCGCGCCAAGCGCGCCGTCGGCGCTCTGCGCGCTGATCCCGATGGCGGCGACGCCTTGCACGGGCGCACCGCTGGCGGTCACGGTGACCGTGCCGTTCGTCTCGTTCGCGGCGATGGTGATGGGCTCCGCGGAGGTGCCGCCCGGCAGGCCGGTGAGCGAGATCTTGACTGCGCCTGCGAAGCCGGCGCCGCGTGTCACCTCGACCTCCACCTTCGCACTGGTCGAGGGGAGCACGCTCACGCTCTTCGTCGCGGTGGTCACGCTCAGCGTGGGGGTCGCAGGATTGCCGTCGCCTGTCGCCGCCGAGTCCGAGCCGCCGTCGTCGGCAGCGCGGTCCACCGTCGCCGGATCGTCCCCCACGCAGGCTCCCGCGAGCAGCACCAGCGCAACAGCGACGAGGGCGAGCGAAGGAGCAACCAACGTGGTGAATCGCATGGACACTGAAGGATACCCGAGCGCGGTCGTGAGGACGACCGGAAGCGGCCTGTTCAACAGGCGCGACGCGTGGGTCGCATCGAATGATTGCGCCACTCGAATCGCGGAGAGCGCTCTGACGGCTCGGCCTCGCGCGCGAGCGCCGTGGCGCTCGCCGCCGGCTCGTTGAGGAGTGAGAGGATCTGCTGGAGCACGTCGAGATGCTTCAGGTCGGCGACGGACACCTCGGTGCGCAGCGGGGGCGGGATCGAGCGCCGTCGGCCCATGGTTATCACACGAGGCACAAGCGGCGGCTCCGGTGCCGCACTTCAGCCGATCCGACTCGCGCGCAGCCCAGGCTGGATCCTCGAGGGCCCGGCGTAGCGCGAGATGTTGCACGATTGCCTCGCCGTAAGGTCGTGAAGCTACAAGATTGACACGCAATGGGGCCGATGTAGGCGTTGGCGTCGAACTCGCAACGGACCGGCGTCATGAGACGCCTCCCGGTCACGCTCCTGTCTCTCTTCGGTGTCGTCGGCATGGCGTGCAGCGCCCCCGACGGCGGGTCCACGACCGACTCGAACGACCTCACCGAGGGCGATCTCGCGGGCAAGCCCTTCATCGAGCAGGGCACGTTCAGCGGTCCGTCCTCGGGGTTCGCCCGCAACGGCGTGGAGACCGAGGCCACCTTCGCCGCGAGCTGCCTCGATGGCCGCGCGCTGGTGAAGGTCCTGCACGCGACCACCGATGGCCGAACCGGCTACCAGAAGCTCCGCACGCCCAACGCCGAGGCGGCCTACGCGGTGGAGTACGGCGTCGATCAGATGCCGTGGGACGGCGACGCTCACGAGCTGCGCGAGGCAACACCGTTCATGTGGCTGACGATCGAGCCCGGCCGGTTCGATCCCGACAGCGTGACGGGCCAGCGCGAGCTCTCGCTCGGCACCGACATCATGGACGACGCGTACTACGACACGCCCGACTTCCTCCTCTCCGACAACGACATGGAGCTGCGCGCACGTGCGCGCTGGGACACGCCGACCGAGATCCGGCGCCTTCTCATCGGCAACAAGGTCGGCTCCTCGGTCGACCCGCTCGGCATCAAGAAGGCGGCCAAGGAGGACATGCGACGCGACTCCGCGAGCCCGGAGAACATCGCGAGCCTCGACCTCGACGCCCGCCGCGGCTTCGTGAAGTGGAGCGGGGGGACCGATCAGGTCGCGGTCCCGGTCCGGCAGATCTACGAGAAGCTCGCCGCGTCGGGCAAGCTCCCGGACGTGGGCGCGCACAAGGCGGTGCTGCTGCTGGAGGCGAAGATCCACATCCGCCAGGCGCGGAGTCGCCTTCACCTGAACGAGGCCTCGTGGGGCTCGGTGCGGGCGGTGCAGCAGCTCGGTCCGGTTCGCCTGACCAAGCTCACCACGCAGATCGCCAAGGCGCGCGCGGCCGCGGCGATTCCCGCGGCGAACCAGGCTGCGGTCGCCGACTGGGAGAAGAAGGCGGGGCGCGCGCTCGACGGCTCGCTGCTCGCCGAGCGGGCCGCCGAGGCGGTGAAGAGGGCCGACCCCGCGGCCGATACGTCGCCCGCGGGCCTGCTCGCGCTCGCCACGTTCGCCTCGTCCAGCACGTTCACCGACGAGCAGCTCGAGGCGCGCCGCGTCGTCAGCGAGGAGCAGAGCAAGATCTACCACGAGCTCGGGACCGAGCTCGACGCCGTCCGGCGCTTCATCGCGGTCGCCAGCGATCGCGCGCTCGAGAACGAGCCGCCGCGCTTCGTGCGCTGGCTCAAGAGCGCCGACAACGCCGCGCTCGGCACGACGAAGTCGCAGCTCGCGCTGCTGCGCACCTACGATCGGTTCGTCGAGCTCCACGCGGCGCTGGTGGCGCTCCCCCAGGCGACGCGCGACGCGCAGCTCGCCGCGTACAACGAGTTCGGCCGCGCCCGGCTCGCCGCCAATGACGGCGACTTCAAGGGCTTCACGCCGCTCACCGCGGAGCAGCTGCCCGCGCTCGGCGCGCAGCTGCTGAACGAGGCGGTGCGCATCTACCAGCGGCAGCTCCAGGCCTCGGGCTCGGCGACGCGCGGCCTCTGGTTCGACGCCTCGCGCCAGCACTGGGTGCCGGGCTCCTTCCGCCAGACCTCGAACTTCATCATCGACTCCACCGACGCGGCAGAGATGTTCCGTCACGCCGACTGGGAGAGCATCCCCGTCGATCAGCGAACCGCGGCGAGCGTCCTCCCCGAGGACAAGCTCCTGTGGGGCACGCTTTCGAACGACGCGCAGATCGAGCTCGGCCTCGAGCAGCCGTTCGTCGATCGCATCGAGGCGCTGGAGAAGGAGCCGGCGAGCCCGGCGCGGGACAAGCAGCTCGCGAGCGCCACCGCGGTCTACGAGGAGTATCGAAAGATGCTGCAGCAGATCTCGTCGCTCAAGGGGACCAAGATCATGAAGGAGCTGAAGCGCGGGGGCGCGACGGGCTGCACGGAGTGGAGGCCGATCGACGGCGCGAAGGGCGTCATCGGCATGTCGAAGCTGCGCGCCCGATGACGCGGGCGAACCCGTTTCGCCTGGGCGGTGGGACCGTGACGAACCGCTGGCTCCTCGCTGTTCTGACGCTCTCGCTGGCGGCGGGCGTCGCCGGTTGCTCGGAGGACGCGGGACCGGCGACGAGCACCGACGAGATCAAGCCGCAGCCGCGGCGCGACGTCGTCTCCCGGATGGCGCTCCCGCTGCTCGAGGTCTCCGGTCTCGCCGCGCGTGACGGGCGCATCGTCGCGGTCGGCGATCACTCGTCGGACATCGTCTCTTTCGGTCTCGATCCGGCGGGTGAGGCCGTCGACGTGGTGGTGCATCGCACCGGCGTTGCGACCGGCAAGTCGGGCTCGCAGTGGGAGGCCATCGCCCTCGACGGCGCGGGCAACGCGGCGGTCCTCTCGGAGACGGGCGAGCTCTTCGTCTTTGCCAAGGATCTGGAGCAGCCAACCGCCACGGTGAAGATCGACTACCCGAGCGTCAATGCGCTGATCGACGGGCACGTCGAGCAGAACTCGCTCGGCGAAGGCCTCGTCCTCCTCGAGGGCGGGCACATCCTGGTCGCGATCGAGAAGAGCCCCAGCGTCCTGGTGGAGATGGGCCCCGCCGGTTCGGCGGCGGCCGGGTATGCGCCGGGGCGCGAGGTGCACGGCCGCTTCGCACCGGGCGCGACCACGTTCGTCGCGCTCGCGGCCTGGCAGCTCAAGGACGACGGCTCCGCTCCCGACCTGAGCGATCTCACGGTGGGTCCCACCGGCGCGCTCTTCGCGCTCACCCAGCAGGGGCGGGCGTTCGTGCGCCTGGAGGCAACGCTGCGCCCGGACGAGCGGTCCGTCCACGTGAAGGAGGTCTTTCCGATCGACAAGCAGCTCACCTTCGCCGAGGGCCTCGTCTTTCGCGGCCGGTCACCGGTGGTCGGCCGCGACCGCGACCGCGACGCGAAGAACGTCTACCTGCTCTCGCCGATCCCCTAGGCCTCGGATCGGAATCGCGTGCTGTAGCCTCGCATCGATCTGCGGACCGCGGGCAAGCCGAGCGGGTCGGCTTGCAGGGGAGGGGCGTGTAGTCGCCAACGCAGTTGGTCCGCATGTGAGGGTCGAACTCCATGTGCGCACGGTCGCTCGCGTCCCGTGGTCCATCGAGGGGCGTATCCAATTGGGGTAGCTCTCGAGCACCAGGTGTTTTCCCACGACCGTCACACGGCGTGACGCACCTTCGGCCGGCAGCGCGGGAAACGCGGTGACGGTATCGAGGTTGGCCAGCGGCAGACGGGCCGTGGACGCTCGCAGGTCGCCGGCGGACTTTGCTGGCGACGGCGGTGTTCCGCACGCCGCGAGCGTGGCCAGCAGGAGGAACGAAGCTCGGAGTCGCCTGCGGCTGGGCACGGACCGATGGTAGGCGATCCTTCGGGTGCGGCGTCGAACGCTGCGCTGGCATTGTCAGGAGCAGTTGCCGCCCGAGCACGTCTTGTTGCAGGCGCCCGAGCAGGTCTGCTTGCAGCTCGACCCGGAGCAGGAGACCGTGCACGAGGAGCCCGCCGAACAGCCCTGCGTGCAGCTCCCTGCCATGCCCGCTGAAAATGCCGTGATCTGCAGGGTAGAGGGGTCGCCGATGACGCAGGAGGCCCCCCTGGGAGCGGTGCGCCGCGTCGCGCGTGACGCCCCGACCGGCTCTGCACCGTCAGCGCGTCCGCGCGAGCACGCGCGCGACTACGTCAGAACGGGCAGCTACCCCTGGTGTGAGGGTCGGCCATGTAGCGCGCGTAGCGCTGGGCCTCGGATGACCCGTCGTGGGTCGCGTCTTCCTTGCCGAACTTCAGGGTGTCTC
>JAYTBL010000979.1:0-6645 GCA_043736975.1 Polyangiaceae bacterium | reverse complement strand
CGCCATAGGCCGCGGTACGCTCGCCGATCTGCGCGGCGAGCTCACGCGTGGGCGCGAGGATGAGCGTGCGGATACGACCGCTCTTCGGCTTCGCGGCGAGGTTCTGGAGGATGGGGAGGACGAACGCCGCGGTCTTTCCGGTGCCGGTCTGGGCGCAGCCGAGGACGTCACGACCGGCGAGCACGTGCGGGATGCAGCGGCTCTGGACGGGGGTGGGGGTCTCGTAGCCTTCGGCAGCCACGGCGCGGAGCAGCGGAGCAGAGAGACCGAGGGCTGCGAAGGCGGAAGGAACGGCGCGGGCGCCGTCGAGCGACGACCGGGAGGATGCGGGGGGCGCCGGCACGTGTGCCGTTGCGCTGGAGAATGAATTCAATGTGTTGCTGTTCTCGTGGGCCGTGGTGCGGCCGCCTCGACTGGGAGTCGTGGAAGCGCGCGCGGCGGTTGGCTGCGGAGCACGCGGAGCACGCTCGACGACCGGGGGTTGTTTTTGGGGGGGACGACGATTCACGAGCGATACGTGGCCGTGCCGACGTACCGGAGAATCCGCTCGCACGAGGCGTTGCCGACCTGCCCGAGGCAGGTGTCTTCGCCGTCGAACTTCTCGTCTCCGTTGCGCAGCGCTCGCATGATGCCGTTCGTGAGGTCGTGGCCGCCGTCGGCGCACGAGGGATCACTGCAAGGCACTTCGAACATCGCGGGTGCGTGCGCCACGACGACGCGGCGGATGTGAGAGACCTCAGCCGAGACCACGCCCGGCCGCCGCTCCTCGAGATCGAGACGCAGGGTCTCGAGCTTGGGGGCTTCGGTGGCGAGGCGGGGCGCTTCATCCTCGCGCTTGCGGCGCTCGGCAAAGCGGTTGGCCGCGTCCCTGTTCCGACGATTCATCAAAGCGGATCACCCTTGCGCGGCATTGCGTTCGTGACGGCGTACGTTCGACCGACGCGGAAACTATCCCGCGACCACACGTCGCGTCACGAACCATTTCATTCAACAGAAAAGGGCCGGAGACACTTTCGTGAGGCCCGCACCCTAGCGCATGTCGGGCCGAACGCAAATACCGGGCCGCGTGGAGGCGCGCTTACGCGTGCGCGCGACGCGGCAGCATGCGAAGTTTCGCGAACGATGTCCTTCGTCGCCCAAGCCGAGCTCACCATCGATGCCCCTCCGCAGCGCGTGTTCGATCGCCTCGCCGACTTCGCGGCCTGGCCGAGCTGGATGCCCAGGTCGTTCGTTCCCGTGGTCCGCAAGGGCGCGCCGTCCCCGCTGCGCCTCGGGGATCGCTTCCGCGTGAAGGTGGGCGGCGCGCCGTTCGCGTCGACGCTGCGGATCGCGGCGCTCGAGCGGCCGCGCGAGATCGCGTGGAAGGGCGGGGTCCGGGGCGTCTTGTGGGCGGAGCATCGCTTCGTCCTCGAGCCCGACGGCGACCACCGCACGCGGGTCCGCTCCATCGAGACCTGGCGCGGAGCGCTGGCGGGCGTGACGAAGCGGATCGTGAAGCCGCTGGCCGAGAAGATCGGCCTGCAACAGCTGGCCGGGCTCGCACGAGCCTCCGCGCTGACGAACTGACGCTCCTCACTGGAGGAACGTGGCGACCAGCGCCTCGAGCTTCTTGCCCTCGCAGCTCGGGGCGAAGTGGCCGCACGGGCCCTCCAGCGACGCGACGTTCGCGCCGCTCACCTGCTTCGCGAACGCTCGCGCCGGCAGCGGGCTCACCATGTGATCCTGCTCCGCGACCACGAACAGCGCCTTGGCCTTCACGCGCTTCGCCGCCCCCTCGAGCCCTCCGTATGGCTTGCCGACGTCGTGCGCCATCATCGCCTCTAGCTGCCGGTGCCAGTCGTTCCAGTCGAACGACGTGTCCTCCTCGAACGACGCGAGGAATTTTGGGAACGCCTCGCGTGACGTCTGGCTCGCGCGGTACGCGGGCGTGGTGAGCGCGAGCGCGTGGAGATCTTGCACCGCGCGCATCGGCGGGCGGCCCTGGTAGTTGCCCTTCGCGTACGCGACGTCCGACTCGAGCGCGTTGAGCTCGGCGGTCCACAGGAGGAGATCGTTCGAGGTGAGCTGCGGCGAGCCCACGATGGGCACGATGCGATCGACGAGCTCGGGGTGCGTCACTCCCCACTGGATGGCCTGCATGCCGCCCATCGAGATACCCACCACCGCGCGGAGGTGCGTGATGCCCATGATCTCCGTGAGCAGGCGGCGCTGGCTCTCGACCATATCGCGGATACCGAACCTCGGGAACGCGAGCCGCGCCTGCGTCGCGCTGTTCGAGGGAGAGGTCGAGACGCCGTCGCCGATCGCGTCGACCAGGATCAGATGGAAGCGCCTGGTGTCGACCAGCTTGTCGGGGACGATGTCGACGAGGCTCTTCGTGGTGCCGCTGAACCAGGTCGGGAAGAGCACGACGTTCGATCTCGCGGCGTCGAGCGCACCGAAGGTGCGGTAGCCGATACGGCAACCCTCGATCTTCTCGCCCGACTCGAGCGCGCAGGTGCCGAGGTCGCCGTACTTCTGCGCGGGGTCGACGGGGCCAGGCGCAGGCGTGGCGGCGGCGTTCGCAGGCGGCGCCGTGACCACCGGCGCCGGCCGCGCGGGAGCGATGGGCGCGGGGCCGCACGCGACGAGGGCGAGCGCGAGGAGGGCGAGGAGACGCATGGGAACGAGGATACGCGAGGGTCGGGCGTGACGCGCGCCCGCGCCGTTCAGCGGCGCGGCGACCGCGGGTCGATCGCGAGCTCGAGCGACTCGCGCGAGGCGTTCGCCGCCAGCCGCTGCGTCGCGGCGCGCAGCTGCCGGACGCCAGCGAGCGCGACCTGCCACTGGAACCGCAGCGCCACCGGCGAGCTCGCGCGCACGAGGTTCGTGAACGCGTCGGCGCGGACCTCGAGCGTCGCGGTGTCGGCGGTCGCGGTCACGGTGGCCGAGCGCGGCGTGCGATCGAGCAGCGCGAGCTGCCCCACCAGCGCGCCGGGCCCGAGCGTGGCGATGGGCGTGACCTGGGTGGCCCGCTGCACCGCGACCTCGCCGCCGAGCAGGAGCCAGCACGCGTCTCCCGCGGTGCCCTCCTTCATGATCATCTCGCCCGCCGCGAACGTGCGGAGCACCGCGATGTATGCGAGCAGCTCGCGATCCTCGGCGGTGTACGACGCGAGCGTGGGGATGGTGCGGAGCTGCTCGGCGGTCAGTTCGCGCGCCGGCCGTCGGAGCGACTCGGGCCCGCCACGCAGGCTGTTGGGCGAGGATCCCCCCGCGCCGTCGGTCAGCTTCTCGCCGGCATCGCGCAGGCGGCGCGCCACGTCGACGAGCACGTTGCGCTGGATCGACGCCGCCGCGCGCGGCCGCGCGGCCCGCAGGCTCGCCAGCGCGTCGCGCGAGAACTCGAGCACGGTCGCGCCTGCCGGGGCCGACACCGTCGCCGACCGCGCCTCGGCATCGACGAACGCCATCTCCCCCACCACCTCACCGGGGCCGAGCCGCGCCACCTCTTCCGCGCCGCCGCCGTCCTTCTCGACCTTCGCCACGAGGTGACCGTCGAGCACGACCAGCAGCGTGTCGCCGCGCTCGCCCTGCCGGAAGAGTACGTCCCCGGGGTTGCCCCGCCGGGCCTTCAGCACCGCGAGCACGGCGTCGCAGTCGTCATCGCCGAGGTCGGCGAACGCGCGGACACGCCTGAGGATCTCTCGCCTGCCCGGGTCCACGACGGCGAGGATACACCGACGCGATTGACTCGCGCGACGCGCCGCAGCAAAGACCGTGCATGGCCGATCCGCGGACGTCGCTCGCACCCCGATTCGAGGCCGCCCTGCGCGCGGCGTTCGGCGAAGAATTCGCGAAGATCGATCCCGTCATCCACCGCTCCGACCGCGCCGACTTCCAGGCCGACGTCGCGATGGGCCTCTCCAAGAAGGTGGGCAAGCCCCCGCGCGAGGTGGCGAAGCTCATCGTCGACCACCTCGACGTGAAGGATCTCTGCGACCAGGTCGAGGTCGCCGGCCCCGGCTTCGTCAACCTCACGCTCTCCGCCGACTACCTCGCGCGCTCGCTCATGCTCGTGCAGCGCGACCCGGCGGTCGGCCTCGAGCCCGCCCCCGTGACCGAGACCGTGGTCATCGACTACTCCGCGCCCAACGTGGCGAAGGAGATGCACGTCGGTCACATCCGCAGCACCGTGATCGGCGACAGCCTCTCGCGGGTGCTGGAGCGGCTCGGCCACCGCGTGGTCCGCCAGAACCACCTCGGTGACTGGGGCACGCAGTTCGGCATGCTCATCGAGCAGCTGATCGACGTCGGCGAGGGCGCGGGTATCGAGGCCTCGATGGCCGATCTCGATGCATTCTACAAGCAAGCGCGCACCAAGTTCGACAGCGACCCGGCGTTCGCCGAGCGCGCGCGGCAGCGCGTGGTGCTGCTGCAGGGCGGTGACGAACCCACGCTCGCGCGCTGGCGCCTGCTGACCGAGGCCTCACGGACCTACTTCGCGAAGGTCTACGAGAAGCTCGGGGTGAGGCTGCGCGACGAGGACATCTGCGGCGAGAGCTTCTACAACCCGCTCCTGCCCGGCATCGTCACCGAGCTCGAGGGCAAGGGCCTCGCGGCCCTGAGCGACGGCGCGATCTGCGTCTTCCCGCCGGGCTTCAGCACCCGCGAGGGCGCTCCTCTGCCCCTCATCGTGCGCAAGCGGGACGGCGGCTTCGGCTACGCCGCCACCGACCTCGCGGCCATCCGGGAGCGCACGCAGACCCGCAAGGCGACGCGCCTCCTCTACTGCATCGGCGCCCCGCAGCAGCAGCACCTCGCCATGGTCTTCGCGGTCGCGAAGTCGGCGGGCTGGCTGGCGGAGCCGGCGCGCGCGGAGCACGTGGCGTTCGGGTCGATCCTGGGCGCGGACAAGAAGCCGTTCAAGACGCGCGAGGGCGGCACCGTGAAGCTCGCGGCGCTGCTCGACGAGGCCATCGCCCGCGCGGCGGCAGCGGTCGCCGCGAAGAACCCCGCGCTCGACGAGGCGGCGCGCGCGGTGGTGGCGCGGCAGATCGGCATCGGCGCGATCAAGTACGTCGATCTCTCGAGCGATCGGGTGAAGGACTACATCTTCGACTGGGATCGCATGCTGGCCTTCGAGGGCAACACGGCGCCCTACATCCAGTACGTGCACGCGCGCGTGCGCTCGATCTTCCGCCGCGCAGACGCCGCCGACGTCACCGCCGAAGGCACCGCCGAGCTGCTCCTGCGCGATCCGGCGGAGCGCGCGCTGGCGCTCGAGCTGCTCGGCCTGGGCGCGACGGTGCAGTCGGTCGCGGACTCGATGCAACCGCATCGCCTGTGCACGTACCTGTTCGCGGTCGCGACGAAGTTCAACGCGTTCTACGACCAGTGCCCGGTGCTCAAGTCGGAAGACGTCGCGGTGCGCCAGTCGCGCCTCGCACTCGCGAACGTGACGGCACGCGTGCTGGCGACGGGCCTGGACCTCCTGGGCATCGAAGCGCCCGAGCAGATGTAGAACCAAGTCGCGTCTGTCTCGCTCGCGTCAGTCCCCGGTCCCCGGTTGGCTCGGCTCGCTCACGTCGAGCGCGACCTCCAGGGTCTTTCCCACGACCTTGTTGCCCAGCCGGATCGCGCCGTAGATGCCGGAGAGCCACAGATCGTGCACCGTGTGCACCACCTTGGCGGGCTTTGCGATCGGCGGGATCGCCTCCAGCACCGTGAACGTGCGCGCGGCGGTGGCCTTGTGCACGTCCTCCACCGCCTTGGAGCCGTGCTCCACCGCCTCCTCGACCAGCGCGCGCAGACCGCGCAGGCGCTTCAGGCTGCTCATGCACACCATCCCTTCAGGTGCTCGTAGACCGCGGCGTTGTGCGCGAGCGCGACGTGGCTCGCCCCGCTGACGATCCGCACATGCCCGGGGGGCAGGGCGAACGTCGCGGCGTCGACGCACGAGCCGTCGGTCGCGCTGCGGAGCGGAACGATCGAGTCGCCGAAGACCGACGCGAGGCGCGCGTCGGTGGAAAGCGAGCCGGCGACCAGGAAGTGCTTGATGGCCGGAAGCAGCGGTACCGGGTGCCGCGGATCACGCAGGCTCACGCGCGGGAGACGGCGCGCACGATCCTCGTGGCGCAGGTCGGCGTCGCCCAGGTCCTTCACGCCGTCGCTCCGGAGATCGGCGAGCTCGGCGGCGAGCTGGGTGTACGGATCGTCGACCGCGCGCAGGAGCCTCGCCACCACCCGGCCCACGCGCTCCATCGGCGCGCCGAGGTGCGGCGTCCCCACGTACATCGCGCGCCGGACCAGCGCGAGCCAGGCGCCCTCGGGCTCGGCGAGGCTGGCGATGTGGCACGCGCTCCGCACCACGAGGCCGCCCATGCTGTAGCCGATGGGCACGATCTCCTCGATCGGAACCGGGTACGCGGCGACCAGCGCGTCGAGCAGGGCCGCAAACGCCTTGCCGTTCTCGGCGATCGGCAGGCCCGAGTTGTAACGCACGTAGAGCGGCGTGAACCCCAGGTCGCGCGCCAGGAGCGCGCCGTAGTCGGAGCCGTCGCCGTGCGTCCAGATGTCCTCGGTGCACATGAGGCCGTGCACGAGGATCACGATCCGCGGCGAGGCCTGGGGGTGCGCGGCGGCCAGCGCCGCGCGCGTGAGGGG
>JAYTBL010000978.1:0-6645 GCA_043736975.1 Polyangiaceae bacterium | reverse complement strand
GGAAGTCGGTCTCGAGCCAGTAGACCGCGCCCTCGGGCGTGAAGTGGGCGGTCGAGCCGGCGCCGAAGATCGGGAGCTCGGTGCCGGGCAGGAAGTGGGCGAAGCGCAGGTGGAGGTTGCCGCGCGAGTCCGTCGCCGAGCCCACGAGCTGGACCTCGTCGGCCCGCCCGCTCGCGTGTAGCGAATCGCGGTAGCGCGTGAAGAACGCCCGCGCGTTCTCCTCCAGGCTGCCCGATCCGATCTGCACGGGCGTCCTGGGCGCGAGGAAGCGGACCTCGTTGCTCCGCGGGTCGGTGTAGACCGTCCACGGTGCTCCCGTGTCCTGCTCGAGCTGCTGGGAGAGGTCGGGAGTCTGCGGATCGCCCGAGCAGGCCGCAAGGCCCGCGAAGGCGACGAGAGATGCGAGGGCAACCAGGCGATGGAGCGATTTGCGCATGGCGACCTCTCGGCCTCGTGGGGATGGCAGTTGTGCGAGAACGACGCGAGCCTGCGTTCGGCTCCCTCGCGGGCGGAACGACAGGCCGATCCGCTGGCGGCATCGGCGAGGTCGAAGGAGTTGCTATGCTTCGGTCCGGGACGGAGGCAGAGATGGCAACCCGCAAGAAGGTCGATACGACGCTCGCGGCACTCCGGGAGATCCGGGACGCCGTCAAGGCGACGAACGCTCGCGTCGACGCGTTGGCGACAGAGGTCTCCACCATGCCGCGACAGCATCTGGCGTCGGAGATCCGCCTGGCGACGGCCATCACCGACACGCACGCGACGACGAAAGACCTCGCGGCGCTGACCCGGGAGACGCGGGCCGCCGAGCGCCTCGCCTCGCTCGAGCAGCGCCTGCGAGAGGTCGAACGCAAGGTCGGCTGAGCCTCGGAACCTTGGCACGAAATTCATCAGGGTTGATGAACCAGCCATCACGCCTGATGAAGACCGCTGCGGGGTCGGGACTGAGCATCTTGCCCTCCAGACCGCGGAGGCACCGAAATGCGCGAGCACGTGCTCTAATGCAAGCGCTGCGATGAAAGCCCGCGCGCCGAAGATCAAGCCTGGCTCTCTACTGCCAGGGACGAAATACGTCGTGAACCGGCTCATCGGCGCGGGCGGCATGGGCGTCGTGTACGAGGTGACGAAGCCGCCTGCCATCACCGGCGTGCTCAAGCTGATGGGCCTCGACATCGCGGACGACGTGGTGCTCCAGCGGAGGTTCTTCGACGAGGTGCGCATCCTCGCGCAGCTCGATCACCCGAACATTGTCCGGGTGTTCGACTACGACACGACCGAGGACGGCACCCCCTTCTATGTGATGGAGCTCCTCCAGGGCCGGACGTTGCGAGACGTCATCGCGTCCATCGGTGCGGTGCCCCCGCGCGCCGCGTTCGAGCTGACGCGGCAGCTGTGCAGCGCCCTCCAGTGCGCACACACGCACGACGTCCAGGTCGTGCACCGCGACATCAAGCCCGACAACATCTTCCTCCATACGCCGAAGCATGGAGAGCCGCTCGTCAAGCTGATCGACTTCGGGGTCAGCGCGTTCTCCGACCGCACCGAGGACGGCATGTTCGCGGGCACGCTCAGCTATGCGGCGCCCGAGCAGATCCAGGGACTTCCCTCCACGCCCGCCGCCGACATCTATGCGGTGGGCTGCGTGCTCTACGAGATGCTGAGCGGCGTGGGCCCTGCGGACGACGTCATCCACGGCGACGGCCCCTCCGCTGCAGTGCTCGCGTACCTCACGCATGTCCCGCGCAGCCTGGCCGAGGTCGCGCCCTGGGCGCCGCCGTCGATCGTCTCGCTCGTGCATGCTGCGCTCGACAAGGAGCCGGCACGGCGTCCTGCGAGCGCGCGCGAGTTCGCGGAGCGCCTCGCCGATCTGGAGAACGCGTCGCCCGAGCCCGGCGCGGGGCGCCCGCCGGTGTCCCGGCCGAACGTCGGCGCGCGCGGGGCTGCTGCGCTGCGCACGTTGACAGTGGACTTCGGCAGCGCGCGTACAGCGAGACCCGTCGTCGACGCGGCGGCCGACGCCGATCGCCGGGCGCCTACCGCCGTCGGTCTCGGTCCGGCGCCGCGACCCGCGGACACGTTCTCGTCGCAGCACTCCGACGCGCCGTTGCATGCGCGAGGCAGGCCGGCTCGGCCGATCGTCGCTGCCGCCGCGGTCGTGTGCTTGCTCGCGGGCGGTGTCGCGGTCACGTATGCGGCGCGGAGGACGGGCGCAAGTGCCGGCAGCGGGGTGGAGAGCCCAGCCTACCCCGTAGCCTCCGCCTCCGCTCTCCTCACGCCGCGGCCGCCCTCCGCGACGGCGCGCGAGCCGTCACTCGAAGCGGACGCTGGTGCAGCTACTGCCTCCGTGCCGGCCGCTTCGTCGGCGCCGCGTCCCGCGCGACCGTCGCCGCCGCGGAACCCGAGCAAGACACCCGGCGCCGCGCCGCCGGTCCCGCTCGCTCCTCCGGCGCGCGCGCCGTCACCGCCTGCGCCCGTCGACGTGCGGCCGCCGCCGCCCGCGGACGACCTGATCCGCACCGGTCCCTGATCCGCGCAATTTACGGCGCGTCGTGTGGCCGGTGCACTACTATCCCGCCCTCATGCACCGACGCCTCGTGATCACGGGCGCACTTGTCGCATCGTTCCTGGTCGGCCGCCCGGCGCGCGCCCAATCGGGCGAGGCGGCGCTCGCAGAAGCAAAAGAGCGCTTCCGCGAAGGTCTCGACCTGTCCGACGCGGGTAACGACGACGCGGCGCGCGTGAAATTTGCGCAGGCGTGGGCGCTCTTCAAGAGCCCGCCGGTCCTCTACAACCTCGGGCGCGCGGAGCTCCGGAGCGGCCACCGCGTCGAGGCGCTCGCGCACCTCCGGCAGTTCGCGTCCGCCGGTCCCGACACGAAGATCACCGAGGCGCAGCGCGAGAAGGCGCGCGGCTTCATCGCCGAGCTGCTGACGCAGCTCGGACAGGTACGCTTCAGCGCGCCGAGCGGGACCGTGATCAAGCTCGATGGCCGGCTCGTCGAGGACTGGGCGCGCGAGCCGGTCGTGGTCGAGCCAGGGCCCCACGTCGTCGAGGCGACGAACGCGGCGGGTCGTACGAAGCGGTCCGAGGTGACGTGTCAGGCGGGGCAGACCGCGCGCGTCGATCTCGCGTGGGCGCCGGATCCTCCCGCCGACCCATCGACGCTGGGCAAGACGACGCCGCGCGCGAAGGAGGCCGACGGGCCGGGAGCCGCCCGCTGGATCGTGCCCGGCATCCTGGGCGTCGCCGGCCTGTCCGGCATCGCGGTCGGCGTCGGGTTCGGGATCTCTTCGCAGAGCGCGAAGGATCGCGAGAACGACTACCGCGCGCGCTTCGTCGGTGTCTGTGGCTCGCCCGGCAATCCCTCGCAGTGCGACACCCTCAAGGGGCTCAGCAGCGACGTGGACTCGCGGGGAACGATCTCGCTCATCGGCTACGTCGCCGGCGGCGCGCTGATCGCGGGAGCGGCCGCGACCTTGCTCTTCTGGCCGAAGGCGCCGCCCTCGGTGCCGAGGGTGGGGCTTGGTCCGGTTCCCGGTGGTTACCTCCTCCACCTCGAGGTGGTGCAGTGACGCGACGCTTCGCCGCGCTGCTGCTGCTCGTCCTCGCGGTGGCGGGCTGCCCCGCGTTCGGCGACGAGACCTGCGCGGGCGACGCCTGTCTCGCCGTGGACTCGAGCGGCTGCGGCGCCGACCCGACCGCGCCCCGCTGCCTCAACGAGGGGACCGCCTTCTTCGTCTCCGCGACCGGCAATGACCAAGGCGACGGGACACGCGCGCGCCCTTTCGCGACGCTCGGCGCGGCGATCGGCCGGCTCGACCCGGCGCACCGACGTATCTACGTCTGCGAGGGCACCTACCGTGAGGACGTCAAGCTGACCACAGTCCACGCCGGCGTCGGGATCTTCGGCGGCGTCGACTGCGCGTGGGCCGCCGCGCCCGGCAAGAAGCCCGTCCTCGGCGCGACCGCCCGCCCCTTTGCGCTCGAGGAGGTGAAAGACATCGTCCTCGCCGACCTCACGATCGCCGCTGCCGCCGCGACGAGCGGCTCGAGCGTCGCGATCCTCGCCGTCAACTCGAGCGCGCTGCTTCGCTCTGTCGCGCTCACGGCAGGGACGGGCGCGGACGGGGCGAAGGGCATCCTCGAGCCCTTCGCGTTTCCCGCGCTCGCGGTCGGCAAGACGGCGACCAGCGTCAGCGGCGGAGGCGCGACCACGACGCCGGGCGCGTGCCCCGGGGGCGGCGCCGTCTCGACGGGCGGCGCGGGCGGCCCGACGAACGCACCCGGTTCTCCCGGCCAGCCGCGCCGCGCGGCCGGGGGTGCGGGCGGGGTCTCCTCCGACTGCGCGTCGGACGGCCGCGGGAGCGATGGTCTCTTCGGTCTCATACCGGCCGCGCCGCCTCCGACGACCGCGCTCGGCGTGAGCAGCTTCTCGGGCTGGATCCCCCAGCGCGGGACCGCGGGCTCGACCGGCGACGTCGGCGGCGGCGGCGGCGGCGGGTTCGGGGGCGCGACCGTCGTCGGCGGCGGCGGCGGCGGCCCAGGAGGCTGCGGCGGAGCCGGCGGCGGCGGCGGCGAGGGTGGCGGCGGGAGCATCGCACTCGCCTCATTCGGCTCCACGATCACGGTCGTGACGTCGCAGATGCGGACGAGCACGGCAGGAAATGGCGGCGACGGGGTCGGCGGTCAAGAGGGCCAGGGCGGCAAGGGCGGCGGTGACAGGTACGTCGACGGCTGCGCGGGCGGCGCCGGCGGGCCCGGCGGATACGGCGGTGCGGGGCGTGGTGGCGCGGGAGGAGTGTCGGCCGGTGTGCTCTACACGGGGATCAAGCCGTTGATCGATGCGCCGACGCTCGGCAGCATCCAGGTCGGAGCGCGTGGCACCGGGGGACTCGACCCCTCGCTGACGCGCGCCTTGGACGGCGTGACGTCTCCCGTGCTGGAGACGAAATGACTACGACATTTCGGTGGGCGTAGGGCCGGCCCTTCGGCCTTGCCGTCCCGGTCCTGTCGAGCCATCGTGATGGCCGACCACCGAGCTGGCGTGCCTCGCACGAAAGTTCGCAACTCCGCGCCCGCGCGGCCGAGGGGGCCCTCATGCAGCGATTCAATGGTACGTTCACCGCTCTTTTCCTGATCGCCGGCTCGCTTGCGGCTGCCTGCGGCGGCTCCGGCTCCACCGGCGACCCCACCGTTCCCGACCCCGGCGCTACGCCGCCCCCGGGCTCGCCCGGCGCGGACGCCGCGCCCCCCGAACCCCCGAAGGCTCCGGTCGTCACGGGCACCCCCGATGACAGCGAGATCAACGAGATGCTCGGGATCTTCGTCGCGCCGCGCGGGGCCGCGAACGGCGACGGCTCGCGCGCCAACCCGCTCCTCACGGTCCAGGCCGGCATCGACCGCGCCCGCACGCTGGGCAAGCGCGTCTACGTTTGCACGGGCACCTACAAGGAGGCGCTGGTCATCGCCGACTCGATCTCGCTGATCGCGGGCCTCGATTGCAGCGCGCCGATCTGGAAGACCGGCGCCCCCCGCTCCCGCATCGAGGCGCCGACCAGCCCGGCGATCCTGGCAAAGGACATCAAGTCGCCGACGCGCCTCGAGGGCCTGGACATCGTGGCTCCGAACGCCACCGCTCCCGGCGCGAGCTCGATCGGCTTCTTCGCCGATCACGCCGCGGCCATCACCCTCGCGAAGTCGAGCGTGAAGGCGGGCGACGCGGCAAACGGCGCGGACGGCACCGAGGGAATCCAGCTCGTGCAGTCCGCTTCCGCCGTGGGGGCGCCCCCGATTCCCGCAGGTCAGTGCACGATCGGTGTTGGCTTTCTGCGGCAACAGCGATGCGGGGCCTTGGAGAGCTTCGCCCCGGCAGGCGCGCCTGGCGGCGTGAGCGTGTGCTCGGGCGCGCCAAATGTCAGCGGACTGCCCGGAGGCAAGGGGGGGACCGGGGGGCTCCACGAGACGATCTCGATGCCGACATTCCCGGCAGTGACCTTCAGGTGGGGGGCCGCAGTGATTTCCGCGCAGTACGGGGAAGCGCGCCCATTGCCCGCGACCGTGGGCGCAAATGGAGCGGACGGCGCGCCGGCCGCCGCGCTCGGCTCGCTCTCCGTGGACGGCTACGCGGGCGCCGATGGCGTTGCAGGCACCGATGGCAAAGGGGGCGGTGGCGGCCGCGGGGGAACGGGCTCCAACCCGTACGACATCACGCCGAACGCGGGCGGAAACTGGTTCGGCAACCGCGGCGAAGGCGGCGGCGCGGGCGGCTGTCCGGGGCTCGCAGGGACGCCCGGCAAGGCGGGCGGCGCGAGCATCGCGCTCGCGCTCATCGAGAGCCCGCTGGTGGTCGACAGCACGCAGCTCACCGCCGGCAAGGGTGGCGCGGGCGGCCGCGGCACCTTCGGGAGCGATCCAACGGAGGGCGCCGCCTCGGGAGCTCCGCTCTCCGTGAACAGCGCGCGACCTGGCGGCAACGGTGGCTTTGGGGGCATCAGCACGAACGGAAGCAGCGGGCCCTCGGTCGGCATCCTGCACTCCGGTCCGCCGGCGAAGCTTCAGGCCGGTGGCCGGGCGACCGCAAGCACCGGCGGCGCCGCGGTCCCGGAACAGTCGCGTACCGGAGCGTTCGGTACGGTACGCACGATC
>JAYTBL010000977.1:0-6650 GCA_043736975.1 Polyangiaceae bacterium | reverse complement strand
GCAAGCGCCGACCTCGCTGACGCTCCGCTACAGATCGACTTGTTCGGCGCCGCCCACTTCGCTGCCCAGGAAGCGCGAGGCAGTCGCGTCGAAGCTCTTCGGGAGATCGGTCACCAGCAGCTGTACCTGGCCCGCGCCCAGCGCCGGCTCGCGGAGCAGCGCGCGGCTCTCGAGGAACGAGGCAACCTCGCGCGCTACGGCCTGCGCGCTGTCGATGATCTGCACCTGAGCGCCGAGCAGGCTCTTCGCCTCCTCCTGGATCACCTCGTAGAGCAAAGGATAGTGCGTGCAGCCGAGGACGATCACGTCGACGCCGGCGCGCGCGAGGGGCTCGAGGTAGCGGCGCGCCGCGAGGCGCGGCACCTCGCCGGTGGTCCAGCCCTCCTCGGCCAGCGGCACGAGCAGCGGCGCCGCCTGCCCGTAGGTCTCGATGCGCGTGGAGCATGCCGAGAGCGCGCGCGGGTACGCGCCCGAGGCGATGGTGCCGACGGTGGCGAGCACCCCGACCTTGAAGAGGCGCGTGGCGTCGGCGGCGGCGCGCGCGCCCGGCTCGATCACCCCCAGCACCGGGAGATCGAGCTCCACGCGCAGTCGTTCGGGCGCCACGGCGCTCACGGTGTTGCACGCGATCACGATCGCCTTCACCCCGCGCGCCACCAGATGGTTCGCGCAGGTGAGCGCGTAGCGCGTCACCGTGGCGGGGCCCTTCGTGCCGTACGGCACGCGCGCCGTGTCGCCGAGGTAGATGATGTCCTCGTGCGGCAGCGCCTTCTGCAGCGCCCGCACCACGGTGAGGCCGCCCAGCCCGGAGTCGAACACGCCGAGCGGGGCATGACCGCCGCGCCGCGGACCCGCCGGGCGCTCGCCGCGGGCCACGGGGATCCCCTGCAGCGTGGTCATGGCTGGGCGCTCGGGGCGCCGGTCGTCGAGAGCAGCAGATCGAGCACCGCCATGCGCACCGCGACGCCCGACTCCACCTGATCGAGGATCACGCTGCGATCGCTGTCGTCGGCGAGGCTGTGCGCGAGCTCGACGCCGCGGTTGATCGGGCCGGGGTGCATCACGATGGCGTCGGGCCTGGCGCGGGCGAGCATGCCGGCGTCGAGGCCGAACGTGCGCGCGTACTCGCGCGTGGTCGACATCATCGCGCCCGCGAGCCGCTCGGTCTGGATGCGGAGCATCATCACGACGTCCGCGCCTTCCACCGCCGCCTCGAGGCGCGGGAAGACCTTCACCGTGTCGCCGAGGCGATCGGCGTGGAGCGGCATCATCGTCTTCGGCGCGCAGAGGCGGACCTCCGCGCCCTTCCTGCCGAGGAGCAGCGCGTTGGAGCGGGCGACGCGCGAGTGCAGGATGTCCCCGCAGATGGCGACGACCAGCCCCTCGAGCTTGCCCTTGTGGCGGCGGATGGTGAAGGCATCGAGCAGCGCCTGCGTGGGGTGCTCGTGCGCGCCGTCACCGGCGTTGACGATGGCTGCATCCTGCAAGCGCTTCGCGAGAAACGCGGGCGCCCCGGAGCTGGTATGGCGGACGACGAAGAGGTCGGTGCGCATCGCCTCCAGGTTCTTCGCGGTGTCGAGGAGCGTCTCGCCCTTGGCCACGCTCGACGTCGAGGGGCTCACGTTCACCACGTCTGCGCCGAGGCGCTTGCCCGCGATCTCGAACGAGGTGCGGGTGCGCGTCGAGACCTCGAAGAAGAGGTTCATGACGGTGCGACCCTTGAGGAGGCTGGTCTTCTTCTCGGTCTTGCGCGAGAGCGCGTGCCAGTGCTCGGCGCGGTCGAGGACGACGTCGATATCCCCGGCGCTGAGATCCTCGATCCCCAGGAGATGGCGATGGCTCCACATCAGTTGAGGTACCGCTTGTCCTTGGGCGGCTTGCGGTTCTTGTCATCGTCGTCGGCGCCGCCCTGCACGATGCGCAGCGCCGGGCCCCCCTTCGAAGCCCGGCGAGGCGCGCCGCGGGTCGAGGTGCGCGGCGCGTCGGGGTCGGCCATCATCGACTCGACGGTGAGCTTCGTGCCGTTGCGCCGCAGGAGTCCGAGCTTGATCTTCAGCCACAACGAGCGCGCCGGCGAGGGCGTGCCGCCGAAGACCCAGCCGGCGAGGATTCCCCCGAACGGGGCCGCGCCGCCCTCGGGCCCGCCCTGCATGAAGATGAGCGAGAGGACCGCGAAGCCGATCGTGATCCAGTAGAGCGTCTTGCCCTTCATGGGCAGCACGAACATGAAGCGGAACTGGCGGTCCGCGTTCTCCTTGGCCCACGCGATCGCGGTGGCGGTGATGGCGGCGGTCGGGCCCATCACGTGCCCGGGGTGAAAGAAGCCTTGCGAGAGCATGGGGAGCCCGCGATCGACCGCGAGGACGAACAGGTTGCCCACCAGCACGCTCAGCGCGAAGAAGCGGACGAGGCCGGCGCCGCCCCACTTCTTCTCCAGATCGGTGCTCAGGAAGTAGAGCCCGACCAGCGACCAGAGCGCGTGCCCGAAGTGCATCGGGTCGGTGAGCACGCCCGAGGTCACGAGCGTCCAGGCCATCCACGGCTTCGCCAGGATGGTCTCCGGGCTGAACTCGACCCAGTGCAGCAGCTCCGCGCCGCGCGGCGGACCGGGAGCCCAGTTGAAGACGATCGCCCCGATGATGGCGAACGCGCCGACGAGAACGAGCACCGCCTTCAGGGCGCGTCCGGGACGCGGAAGCGCACCCGTCATGACGTCCGCGGGCTCTCTCATCCTCCCATGACTCTAGTTTCGCGGCGAAGCGCGGGCAAGGAGCGCCTTGCCACCGCCCGGAACTAGAGAAGAGGCTGGCAAACGGCCGTGGTCTTGAGGCCCGGGCTGGTCTCGGCGGCGCAGGTGGTGGCGCCGAGGGTCGTCCCGTCGCCGCGGAGGAGGGTGGCGGTGAACGCGTAGGAGGCCGGCGCTTCGGCGGGGGCGATGGTGATGGTGGTGGTGGTGAGGCCCGCGTCCCCGAGGCCGCTGCAGCGCGTATCGGTGGGCGCGGAGGCCGCGCCGCTGCCGACCCGGACGGTCGTGCGCACCGTGACGTACTGGTCGTCGCACGTGACGCCGGCGGGCGCTCCGGTCTTGTCGAAGCGCGCGAGCGGGAGGATGACCGAGGCCGCGGCCGCCGCGCCCGCCGCGCCTCCGTCCGCCGGATCGAGGCCGGTGGTACCCAGCTTGAGCGGGGCGCAGGCCGCGAGCGACTGCACGAGCGCCAGCTGCGACGCGCTGCAGGTCGTCGAGTAGGTGGGGTTGGTGCGCCGGAGCAGCGAGAGGTCGGCGGCGATGGCGGCCAGCTCGTTCGGGCCGCCGGCATCGGCCAGGATGAGGGCGCGGTTCGCGCTCATCCGGTTGACGATCGTGGCGATCGCGTCGGCCCCTGCGGCGGTGAAGGCCGCGCGGCTGTAGGCGTAGACCTTGATGTCGTACTTCTTGATCCCGATGTTCGGCAGATCGACGAACGTTCCGTCGGTGAAGCAGTCGTAGAGGCTGCTGGCTGCGTAGACCGGGGGCGCGTCGTTCACGGGGGTGCTGACGACCACCGCATACTTGAAGATCTGCGTGGCACCGGTGCCGCAGCCGAGGCCGCTGGTCAGGCTCTCGGCCCTGACCGTCACCCCGGTGATCGGCGGGAAGAGCGTCTCGGTGCTCGAGCTGCCGCAGGCGAGGCCGAGCAGGACCGCTCCCCCGGCGAGGGAAGCGCCAGGCAGGCAAGCGAGGAACGCAAAGGGCAAGCGGGCGCGCGGCACCATCGACTTCTACGATCGGACCGCGCCGCATACAAGCGGTCCGGGTTTGACACCACCTCGGGGACGGGATGATAAGGGGCCCATGAACGCCTTCGGCTTCGCCTTGCGGGACTTGCGGCACTCGCTCCACATGCTGCAAGTGCCGCCCCTCACGGCGCCGAGCGGCGGCTCCGGGGCGGACCCGCCGAAGCTCGACCCGATGCAGCTGGTGCTCCACGCATCGGTTCCGGTGAAGCTCGTGATCGTGGTCCTGGCGGCCTTTTCGCTGCTCTGCTGGGTGATCATCTTCGCCAAGGCGCTGCACATCGCGCGCGCCCGGAGCGACTCGGAGAAGTTCATGAAGGCGTTCGACGCCGCGGGCACGCTCGAGGGGCTCGCGGCGCAGGGCCTCGCGCCGTTCCGTGGCTCGCCCTTCGCGCGCATCTTCGCCACCGGGTACGATGAGATGATCCGCCTCACCAAGGGCGAGCGCGGCAAGCGCCTCGACGAAGCGCAGGGCGTGCACGTCGAGAGCATCACGCGGCGCGCCTCGGCCGCGGAGGTGACGCACCTCGAGTCGTGGATGAGCCTCCTCGGCACCATCGGGTCGACGGCGCCGTTCATCGGCCTCTTCGGCACCGTCTACGGCATCATGGACGCGTTCCTCAGCATCGGAAACCAGCAGAGCGCGAACCTCCCGGTCGTCGCGCCGAAGATCGCCGAGGCGCTCATCGCCACCGCCATCGGCCTCGTCGCCGCCATCCCGAGCGTCATGGCCTACAACTTCTTCGCCCGTCGCGTGGGCGAGCTCGCCGACGTCATGGACTCGTTCGCGGCCGACGTCGCTGCGCGCGCCAAGCTCGGGGGGATCTAGCCGTGGCCATGGGCGGCGGAGGCGGCGGCAGGCGCCGCGGCCGCATGGGGGGAATGAACGAGATCAACGTGACGCCGCTCATCGACGTCATGCTCGTGCTCCTGGTCATCTTCATGGTCACCGCGCCGCTCCTCACCACGGGCGTCCAGGTCGATCTCCCGAAGGTGAAGAGCGCGCCGATGCAGATGGACGACGCGAAGCTTCTCGTCATCATCACCGCCGACGAGCACGTGTACCTCGGCAAGGACGAGATCACGGCCGCGGTCGAGGACAAGCTGAAGACCAACGCCCGTCTCCAAGAGGAGAAGGAGCTCTACGTCCAGGCCGACGAGAACGTGAAGTACGGGGCCGTCCTGCGCGTGATGGCCGCCGCGCGCGGCGCCGGGGTCGAGAAGCTCGGAATGCTCACGGATCCCATGGTCGTGAAGTGATGCTGGAGAGGTCGTGCCAGAGCCGCCCGCGCGCTAGAGTCGTCTCGCTTTCCCCATGAGGCTCCCCGGCGTTCCCTATACCCCTCGCTACTCCTCGGACGAGCTCGTCCTGGGGATCGTGGTGGCCATCGCGCTGCATCTGCTTGCGCTGGGGCCGTTCGTGGCGAAGGCGGTGTGGCCCAGCGCGCTGCAGGCCGAGGAGAAGCCGCTCGTCGCGCGCCCGGTCATCCAGGCCTCCCTCCTCAAGCTGGGCAAGCCGCTCGACCCCAAGAAGCTCCCCGACCGCTTCGTCCCCCAGCAGAAGACCGCCCCCAAGAAGCAGATCGTCGCCTCGCGCGAGGATCCCACGCCCGGGAAGAAGGACGCCGGCGCCCTGCCGCCGCCGCTGGCGCAGGACTCCGATCTCACGAACCTCATCGCAAAATCCGACCCATTCGCCGAAGATGCCGGCAAGCCGCGCATCGAAGAAGGTCATGCGGCAGGGATCGACGGCGGGCAGGAGACCGACCCCAATCGCGTCAAGGCCGGGGACATGTACGCCGCGCAGCTCGGGCAGTTCTTCGCCGAGCGCAACCACGTGCCGACCATCATCTCGGTCGGCGAGGCGCGTCGCCTGTGCGTGGTGTTCGAGATGCGCGTCGGGCGCAACATGGTGATCTGGCACGTCCGGCAGGAGGCCGTGAAGTCGAGCGGAAACCCGCTCTTCGACGACGCCGCGCGCTCGATGCTGCTCAAGCTGCTCGAGGACAAGACCGCACTTCCGCAACCTCCGAAGGAGCTCGACGAGCAGTACCGTTCCCGAACGGTGCAGCTCGCGATCCTCGGCGACCCCCACGGAGACACCTCGCGATGCAAGTGAGTCGCTTTGCTTTTCGTCTGCTCCCGATCGCCGTGGCCACCGCGGCGGCGGCCGGGATCAGCCTCTCTGGCTCTGCGTCAGCGCAGCCCGCGGGGAGCGCCGCGCCCGCCGCGAGCGCTCTGCCCGCAGCCTCGAACACCGGCGGCGTCACGCAGATCGTGGTCTCGGGAGGCGCCCGCGCGCTCTTCAAGATCGCCGTCGCGCCGCTGCCGGGGGACGCGTCCATCTCCGGCTCGGTGACCGAGACTGCGGGGCGGGACTTCACGCTGTCGTCGCTCTTCCAGGTCCTCGATCCCAAGAGCTTCACCGCCAACCTCGAGAAGGAGGGCCTCGCCATCGACCCCGCGTCGTGGCGCACCATCGGCGCCGAGGGGGTCGTGAAGGGCAACTCCGCGATGCGCGGTGACAAGGTCCACCTCGAGCTGCGCCTCTACGTCGTGTCGCGCGGCTCCGATGCCGTGCTGAAGAAGGAGTACGACGTTCTGCCGAGCGCGCTGCGCGGCGCGGTCCACCAGTTCGACAACGAGGTGGTGAAGTACTTCACCGGCACCGCGTCGAACTTCGGGTCGCGGCTCGTCTTCAGCGCCACCACCGGCCGCGGCCAGAAGGGGATCTTCGGCGTCGACAGCGACGGCCAGGGTCTCGGTCGCATGACCGCCGTCTCGAACGTCGCGCTCGCGCCGGCGGTGGGCCCGGGCGGGATCTACTACGCGGGGGGCCTCGCCGACGGGAGCTACCAGCTCTTCAAGCTCCCCGG
>JAYTBL010000976.1:0-2639 GCA_043736975.1 Polyangiaceae bacterium | reverse complement strand
TCGGCGCTGGCGACGTAGCCGCGGCCGCGGCCGCCGGCGGCGCGCTCCGCCCCACCATGCGCGCCCCGAGCCCTGCCGCGGCCGCGACGACGCACGTGAATGCCACGAGCCGGAGCCCGCGCGCCGTCCTCGGCAGCGCCCCGGGCGCCTGGCTGACCGCGCGCCGCGGTTGCGCCTCGGTCGCGCGCCGCGCGAGCGAGTCCGCCGAGGCCTGGATTTCGATGTCGACGGTGCGCCGGCTCGCGTCCTTCGACTCACCCGCCGCCGCGGCCACGTCCTCGGCGAGCTCGAGCGCCGTCGCCGGACGCACCTCGGGCCGCGTCGAGAGCGCGCGCAGGATCACGGTGGCGAGGCCGCGCGAGACATCCGCGCCGACATCGCGCGGGTTCGCGGGGTTCAGGCGATCGGTGACGTTCTTCTCCGAGCCCCACGGCAGCCGACCCACGAGCATCATGTAGAGGACGACGCCCAGCTCGTAGACGTCCGAGCGCACGCTCGCGGGCGCCCCGAAGAAGCGCTCTGGCGCCATGTACGCGGGCGTACCGCGCACCCGGCCTTCGACGGTGGTGGTGGTCGCGCCGTCGTCGATGTCGCGCGCGATCCCGAAGTCGAGCAGGACCGGCGAGTCACCGACCAGCATGACGTTCTCGGGCTTCACGTCCCGATGCACCATGCCCGCCTCGTGCAGCGCGTGGACCGCGCTCGCGAGCACCGCGAAGTAGCGCGCCGCCACGAGCGGGGGCAGGGGACCGCGCCTCAGGCGCTCGGCGAGCGTCTCGCCGTCGAGCAGCGGCATCGCGAGGTAGGGCCGGCCGTCGGGCAGCAGCCCGGACTCGCGGAGCGGCACGAGCCCGTCGGCGTCGAGGCGCTGCATCCGCTCTGCCTCGGCGAGGAAGCGGCGGCGCTCTTTCTCCGAGGGCGCGAGCTCCGCGCGCAGGACCTTCAGCGCGAAGGTCTCGCCGGAGCGGTCGCGGACCTCGTAGACGATGCCGCTCCCGCCCTCGCCGAGGACGCGCAGCGGTTCGAACCGCGGCGAACCCAGGACATTTTCGGACAATCGCGCCGCCGGCATGGTCGAGGATCCAAGTCTATCGCGGCGGGGGCGTTTCGGCGTGGCTTGCAGGTTCGTCATCTCGGTCCGTCAGAGACGAGCTGGCGGCGGGGGGCGGTACATCAAAGGGGCGTCAAAGCGGGGTCAAAGCGCAGCAGGACGACCCAGACGGGCGGCCTACTCGGGTCTTCCGCCACCCACGTACGCTGTCACCTGCCCATAAATTCCCGCGCGTAGGCGGTCCCTTCGGCCGGCACGGGGGTTGCCAACACCCCGCCGCGCGCGGGCAGCGCGCCATCAAGGAGCAAACGTCATGGGCTTCCGCTTCACCGATCAGCATGCGATGTCCCTCGTCGCCCCACTCCTCTTTCCTGGCGAGCAGGTGCTCTTCCGCGCGCGCGGGGTGGAGAAGCCCTGGTACAGCACCGTCCTCTGGAAGCTGGGCGGCCTGTTCTGGCGGTACTGGTTGGTCGTGGCGACCAACCAGCGCCTCGTGCTCGTCCAGCACAAGGGGCTGCTCGGTGGCTACGGAGCGGAGCGCTGCGAGACCTTCAGCTGGAGCGACCTCGACCAGGTCGCGCTGGGCTGGGGCATCTTCAACAAGACGCTCCGGTTCAAGTCCGCGGCGAAGCGCTTCGCGCGCAACATCGTCGTCCCGCGCTTCTGGATGAAGGGCAACTTCGACGCCGCGGAGGGCGCCGCCGGCGCGTGGGCGCACAATCGCAACGCGCTCCCCCCCGCGTCGATCCCGCCCGGGCAACAGCTCACCGCCGCGTGACGCTTCGGTGGAGCCACATGATTCTACCGGAGCGTCAACCCGGCGCGCTCCAGGACCTTGTAGAGGTACTTCCGCTCCAGCCCCGCGAGGCGCGCGGCCTGCGAGAGGTTTCCCGCGGCGCGCCGCAGCAGATCGGTGCAGTACTCGTGATCGAAGCGCGCGAGCAGCGCGTCCTTCGCGTCGTGGTACGGCACGTCGGCGCGGGCGAGCGGCTCGGGCTCGGCTGTCGCCTCGACGCGCACCACCACCGGCATCTCGGCGAACTTCGCGCCCGGCAGAGCGAGCGCGGCGGCGCGCGCGATGACGTTGCGTAGCTCGCGCACGTTGCCCGGCCACGCATACGCGAGGAGGCGATCGAGCGAAGGTCCGATGACGTCGGCGTCGCTCGCGCCCTGCGCGCGCAGCATCGCGCGCACGATGTCGGGGATGTCGCCCCGGCGCTGACGGAGCGGCGGGAGGAATACCTCGACCACCGCGAGGCGGTAGTAGAGATCGGCGCGGAACGAGCCGCGCGCCACCTCGGCGGGCAGATCGCGGTGCGTCGCGGCGACGAAACGCACGTCGTAGGACTCGCTCTTGCGTGCGCCGAGCGGAGTCACCTCGCCGCGCTCCAGCATGCGCAGCAGCTTGGGCTGCATGGCGAGCGGCAGATCGCCGATCTCGTCGAGAAAGAGCGTCCCGCCGTGCGCGAGCGCGAAGGCGCCCGGATGATCGGCGTGCGCGCCGGTGAACGCGCCGCGCTTGTGCCCGAAGAGCGTGCTCTCGACGAGCGCCTCGCTCGCCGCGCCGCAGTCGAAGACCACGAACGGT
>JAYTBL010000975.1:0-2642 GCA_043736975.1 Polyangiaceae bacterium | reverse complement strand
TGCCCTGGTGGCACGAGTCGCAATAGATCGCGCCGCCGTCCTTGGTCTGGAGCTTGCGGACGAACTCGCTCCACATCTTCTTCGCGATCTTCTTCTTGGGCGTCGGCGCCTCGTAGTCGACTTCGTTGCCCGCGCTGACGTGGCAGCCCGTGCACGTCGTGCCGAGCGCGATGGTGAAGCTCGTCATGACCGCCTTCAGCTTGCTCGGGCTGCGAAGGAGCGTGTCGAAGTCGCCCGGGTCGTTCACGTCGATGCCTGCGGCCTTCAGCGTAGACGTGACCTGCGCATCGATCGTCGTGCGGATCGGCGGCGTCTTCGACGGCACGACGGGCGGCCCCTCGGTGGGCGGGGTGTTGGGATCGGTGGGCGCGGTCTCGGTGCCCCTGGCGGTCGTCGTCTCGCTCGTGCAGGCAGCCACGGTCGCAGAGACAGCGACCGCGCAGAGGAGGGGCAAGAACGTCTGGAGTCGAGTGGAGGTGCTCATGGCGACGCTCGAGATACCGCGGATCCGCCGGCGCGCCATCGCATCACCGGGCAAAATTCCGTTTCCAGTCCGGCACACCGTCGCGATCCGCGACGTCTCATCGAGAGAACCGTTCAGCGACCGATGGCACCGCGGTAGACGAAGCCGTCGCTCGCGAAGGCGTCGCCGTACTTGATCGAGTACCAGCCATCCTTGATGGGACCGAGCTTCACCTTCGTGCCGCGCGGGAGGCGCGCCACGACGGCGCCGGTCTTCGGGACGTCACGCACGAGCGCAACCTCCCAGCCGACGCTCGCCTCACCGGTCGCCGGGGCGTCTGGCTTGTCGGCCTTGTCTTCCTTCGCGTGGCCGTCAGACGGCGCCGCAACGGACTTCTCGGGCGGCTCGGGCTTGTCCGCCTTGTCGGCGACCTTCGACGGCGCAGGCTCCACGGCGGACGGTGCGAACGTCGCGCTATAGGCGACCACGTAGCGCGTGTGCTCGTGGGCCACGTTCGACGCGGCGACGCCCGAGAAGTGCGTCTTCAGGCAGCCCGTGATGCCTTCCAGATTGCCGACCGTCGACGACTTTCCGACCTCCCAGCTCAGGCCGCCCGACGGGAAGCTGGCGGTGGCGAGGAACGAGAGCTTGCCGGTCTGCCCTTCGGCCGCCGAGCAGGTGGCGAGCTTCTTCAGGTGCGGGGCGACGACATTGTCGAGGCCCGTGATGCTACCGCACTCCTTGCCCTTCTTCGACTCGCCGTCCGTCGTCTTGCACGAGATGACGTTGCCGCGGAGCACGCTGACCTGCGGGGGACCGGCGGGGACCGCCGCGGAGCTCGCGGACGAGAGCGATGCGCTGGGCGCGATGCCGGACTTGGCGACGCTTGCCGGCGGCGCCTCCGGCGCATGCCCCGCGAGCTTCGCGGCGCTCGCGGAGGCCGACGCTGCGGCGGCGGCGGCGGCCGCAGCCTCCCCCGGCGCATTCGGCCCGAGCTTCACGCCCATGACCCGCGGCCACGCGATACCGATCACGAAGCCTACGGCAGCGATAACCCCGACCGTCACCCAAGCGGGCCTGTCCCGATCAGGGGTCGGCACATCAACCGCGAGCGGCCCGTCCTTGCGCATTGGAGCTCTCGTTCTACCAAGAAGCCGCGAGCAGGGCGAAATACCATGCCGACTATCTCGGAGAACGCCCGACGCGCGAGAAGACGCCCCACTTCTCGGGAGCTCGAGGGCGGAGCCCCTCGAAGGATGACTAGGGGACGATGCGGATCGCGAGCAGGAGGGAGCCGTTCTGGTAGGCGAAGCCGCCCACGTGGAACTTGCGGCCCGGCTCTGCCGTGATCTCGGCGAGCGGGTTGAACCCTGCCCCGTTGGGAGCGCTGATCAAGGCCGCAACCTTGTAGCGCGGCGGTTTGTCGCCGGAGAGCCCGTTGTACGCGACCTGGAACGTGCGGTCGTTCGCGAGCTTCATCGTGCTGGGCTGCCCTTGCGTGAGCGGGATCAGCTTGCGATCGAGCAGCTTGTAGCAGTTGTACTTGAGCGGCGGGACCTCGCCGATCGCAGGATCGACGCTCGGCTTGTCGCACTGCGTGCCGTGGATCACGAGCACTTCGGCTTTCGGCCCTGCGGGCTGAGCCTCTGCGATCTGTGGCGCAGACGCGAGCAGCGCGCATCCCGCGATAGCACTCGCAAGCAGCAGCTTGGCGAGGTTCGCGGACCTGACCTGATCCGGGATTTCGCGCATCACTTTTCTCCTGTTTCGTCGACCCACACCAAGACGCTCGTGGACAGCTCGCTCTCGGTCGGAAGATAGAACACGGTCACCGACTTTCCAGCCGATTCGATGGCGACGCCGCTGCTCCCTGGCGCCTGCGCGGCCGGAGCGGGAGCGAGAGCCATCGGCGCCTCGTCGTTGCGATGCTGCGTGAAGACGAAGACCGAGGCGGCGAGGGCGAGCGCCGCCGCCACCGCGACGCCGACCTTGAGGCCGCTGCTTTTCTTCGCCCGCACCTCGCGCGCCGCCGCGAGCGAGCTGACGCTGCCGCCGCCCGTGACCTTCGTGGCGCGCGCCGTCTCCGCGGCGGCTGGCGTGTCCTTCGCGATCGCGCCCATGACGGCGGCGGTCACGTCGAACGAGGCGATGGTCTTGCCGAAGCGGTCCTGGTGCCCGA
>JAYTBL010000974.1:0-2642 GCA_043736975.1 Polyangiaceae bacterium | reverse complement strand
GGAGGCTCCAGCCCGACGACATCGGGCGGATCCAGGCCGCAGCCGCGCTCTGCGAGCGCTGGGTTCGCGGTCGTCGAGCCGCCGCCGCGGCCGAGCGGGGGTGAGCGCGCCCGATGAAGTCGTTCGCCGCGGCCACGCGCGATCACGACGTCTCGCAGAACTACGCGGCGCTGCTCGAGGCGATCGAGGGCCCTCCGCCAGATCGGTCGGCGCTCCGCTGGGACGGGAACCTTGTCCGACGCTCACCAGAGCGGGTGGCAGCTCTTGCCGTCGGTCGTGATCGCCGTGTCCTTGCCCGTCGCGAGGTCGATGAGGTGCAGGTTCGACTGCCGGGCGTCGCCCGTTCCGGAGGTGAGGCAGTAGACGACTGCGCTTGCGTCCGGCGCGAGGGTGGCGTTCTGGACCACGGCGTCGTCCGTGGGGAGGACGAGGTCGGCGATTTGCTTGGTCGCGGCGTCGTAGGAGAAGAGTCCGCGGATCGTCGCGGTCGCGCCGTTGACCTGCCTCTCGGTGACCCCGACGAAGATGAAGCCCGAACCGTCGCGCGCCCAGCTCACGCGCTCGAGCGAGGGACTGGCGAACGCGGTGCCCACGATCTTCTCGGCAGGACGGGATTTGTCGCGCGTGTAGAGCCAGAGCCCCGTGTCCGCTCCGTTGGTGCAGACGTAGTGGTTGACCAGGATCTTGCCCGTGCTCGGATCCGGCGACGCCTCCGCCGTGGAGCAGCCCGGCAGGTCCCACGGGTAGGTCGGCAGCGTTCCCCCCGCCGCAGCGACGGCCCAGACGGCCGAGCCGCCCCTCAGCGAGGTCCCCTCGTACCAGTACTCGCCGTAGTCGTAGAAGACCTCCTTTCCGTCGGTGGAGAACGCCGGGCTGGTCACCTCGACCGTGAAGGTCTTGCGCCCGCCTGCCGTCGCCGACCACACGGGGGTGAGGCGCACGAAGTCGGAGCCGTCGGTCGCCAGCGACCAGATCCGCCGTCCCGGGTAGCCGGTGTCGATGTCCGCCTTGGTCGGCCCGTAGAGGGAGGCGAGCACGATGCGCGATCGATCGGGCGAGAGATCGTACCCGGCGATGCCCCAGCCGCCGACGCTGTTGCCGTCCTCGGTCAAGTTGGTCACGACCCGTTGCTCGTTCGAGGCGACGTCCCACGCCACGAGGACGTCTTTGTCGTTGGCGATCCGGCGCACGTAGAGGAACGTCGATACCGGTAACGCACCGGCGACGGGCGTCCCGGAGGAGCCGCTCGAGCCGCTCGAGCCCGAAGAGCCGCCGTCGGCGGACCCGCCGCTGCTGCCCGAGGACGAGCTGCTGCTGCCGGTGGAGGTGCTGGAGCACGCGGCGATGACGAGGGCCAGGGCGATGACGGCGACGGAAGGGAAGGTCTCGCGGAAGAGCATCTCCGAGACTAGCGGCCGCGGCCCGCGCGTGCACGTCACCCGAACGGCGGGCGGGCTTCTCCGCGAAACGCGCGCGTTGTCCCACACGTGAGTTTGGCGAGGGCGAACGAGACGACTTGCACCGGCGTCGCGGTTCGCGGCACCGCTCGCGCCCGTCCCGAGCTGACCGTACGTGTTGTCGGCCCAGCAGTACATCGCCTCCGTGCGCGTGCGCGCGCAAGCGAAGCCCTGGCCGATGCCGATCTCCGCGACGTCGGCGAGGCCCGGTACGGCAGACGGGCTCGTCGCCGCCGCGCGCGACCAGCACGTGACGCCACCGGTCGCCAGCAGCGCGCATCCGTTGAAGGAGGACACGACGCCGACGAGGTTCGTCGCCACCTGGACGACCCGGTGAGGCCCACGTCGACGCCGGGGCTCGCGAGCCCACGGTGGTCCCGCGCTCCGCGGAGCTCGTTCGCGGCCTCTGGTCGTCCACGGGCCTCGCGGTGAACTTCACGACCAACGGTACGCGCCTGACAGGAGAGCTGCTCGACGCCATGCTCGACGCGAGTCTGATCCGATGCCATGAGCACTTCGAGGGCCGCTTGCATCTCAAGGTCGACGTGTGCTGGTCGTCGCGCCTTCCGCGCGCGCCGCAGCTGTTCTTCGACGAGGACTGCCGCGCAGGCTCGATCTTCCTCAGCGTCACCTCGGACAAGCGCGTCCTCTCCTGCTCCTTCGCGAGCCGCGCGAAGCAAGGCATCGAGCTGACGAGCCTGGACGAGCTTCCCGCGATCGAGGCCCGCCTCGAGGCGGACGGAGCGCCGCGCCGCCGATGTCCCGGGCTGCGCTCGCAACGTCGACTTCGGCACACGAAGGCTCCTCGAAGCGGGCGTAGGCGCCTCCCCCAGATCGTCGAGGTCCGCTGACCGCGCGTCGGCGATGGGCGCGCGTCGGCGCGTATCCGACGGGGTAAGCGGCTTGCGGGGGACGCCCGAGGTGATGGGAACGTTGCGGGCGTCGGCTCGCGATGACGCGCTCCTCGCCGTCCATCACCTTCGACACATCGAGACGTGTTGAGAGCTACGCGAGGAAACCACAGCTGCCCTTCAGAGGGGCGGCTCTTTCGACGAGGCCGAGCGCACGCGCTCGAGGAAGTCGGCGTCGAGGGTATCCTGAGGCCTGGCAGCCGCGCGCTTGTTCACGATGAGGTCGTCGAGCGAGATGACCATTGTGGGAATACCGTCCACCCCCGCATCGACC
>JAYTBL010000973.1:0-14719 GCA_043736975.1 Polyangiaceae bacterium | reverse complement strand
GAGCTCGATCCGTGACGCCTCGAGCTTGAAGCCCAGCGTCTTCGCGTGCCATTCGATGACCAGGACGCTCATGGTGCGGAAGCCGTCGAAGCAGCGAGAATGGCGACCGAACGCGAAGAGCAGCGCGGCGGGTACGTCGTAGACGTCGTCCGAGAGGTGATCGGCCTCCCGCAGCGCGACGCGCACCGCGGTCTCGCTCACGCGTGGCGAGAGCCCGAGCTCGGCGGCGACCACGCCGTACGCCCGCGAGATCGCCTCGGGATCGGGGATCACGCGCCCTCCTTGGGGACGCTGGCGAGCCGCTCGGCGGCGACGTTCTCGCCGAACTCGCGATCCTTGGCCGCGAGCGCCTCGTAGTCGCGCCGCGCGTCGGGGCGGAGGGCCCGGAAGAACCGGACGAGATCGTTGGTGACCTCGGAGTGCTCGTCGCGATCGTCGTTGGTCACCCGCGCTCCTCTTCTTCTGCTTCTACGTCTACCTTGGTTCCTGCCCGTCCCGCGAGATCGACCTCGACGGGACCGGGCATGCGGCTCGGCCGCATCATCTTCGGTCGCGCGGCGTCGGCCTCGGCGCGGTGGGCCTTCCACCAGTCGGTCGCGAGATCGTTCGACCACTCCTCGGCGGCCTCGCACGCGTCGAGGGCGTGACCGAGCGCCTCGGCGCTCGCGTAGCGGTCCGCAGGAGCCTTCGCGAGGCAGCGCAGGATGATCTCCTCGAGATCCCTCGGTACCGGCGCGCCGAGACGCGCGCTCGGCGACTCGGGCGGCGTATGGAGATGGTGACTGCAGACCTCGACGATGGTCTTGCCATCGAAGACGTGGGTACCGGTGAGCAGCCAGAACGCGACGCCCCCCACCGCATAGAGATCGCTGCGGCCGTCGACGGTCTCGGGCGCGGTGATCGACTCGGGCGCTAGATAGAGCGGCGTACCGGTGAGCGAGGCCTCGGTCGTCGACTGGCTGTCGGTGCCGAGCTCCTTGACGAGGCCGAAATCGAGGACCTTGACGACGTCGAAGATGCCGGCGCGCTCGCACAGCGCGATGTTCGCGGGCTTGATGTCGCGATGGATGAGGCCGATCGAATGCGCCTCGGAGAGGGCCGCGCAGATCTGCTTCGCGAGATGGACCACGCGCCCCGCAGGTAGCGGTCCGAAGCGCGTGACGAGGTCCTCGAGGCTGAAGCCGTCGATGTACTCCATCACGTAGTAGAAGACGCCCGCGGGCGTGCGACCGTAGTCGAAGATGGCGATGGTGTTCGGCGAGTTGAGGCGGCTGGTCAGCTGCACCTCCCGCTCGAAGCGCACGAGGCCTTCCTTGCCAGCGCGCTCCGCGGGGAGGAGCTTGATCGCCACCTCGCGCTTCATCATGGCGTGGCTCGCGCGGTACACCGCGCCCATGCCGCCCTCACCGATCTTCTCGCCCAGCGTGTACTGGCCGAGCTTCTGCGCCTCGCTCGCCTTCTTGCGGAGGCCGAAGATGGTGCGCGAGGCGAGCGTCGCGCAGACGACGGCGAGCGCGGCGAAGACTGCGGTGAAGGCCGGGTACATCGCGAGGGGGAGTGTCCACGAGGCCTGCGGCTGGTTCGCATGGCACACGTACGCCGCGTAGATCGCGGGGGTGACGGTGATCGCGCTGAGCGTCGCGGTGCGGCCGCCCGAGCTGGGGATGACGATCCCGCGCAGGATGAGGAAGATGAGGACGCCCATGATCGCCGGGAGCTCGGGGCGCTGCACGGGCGGCCCGTAGATCGACGTGAGTCCGATGCAGGATCCGGTGGCCACGGTGGCTACGGCATCGATGGTCTCGAGCTCGGCGGTGGAGCGCGTACCCTTCGCGCACGCGAGCCAGACGCCGGCGCAGACGACCCCGGCGAGCAGGACGAGCAGATTGGCGGGCGCGCCCCAGTCCCGCCAGGTCGCGAGCGGGTGCAGCGTGCCGGCGGCGTTCGAGAAGACGTAGAACCCGAGGACGAGCGCGCCGAGGATCCGCCCGAAGCCGGCGATGCGCCACTGGAGGAAGGCGCGCCCCTCCTCGGAGCTGCGGGGCACGTCGGATCGGGTAGCCAAGCGTAGGAGCGTACTCCGGCCGCGAGGGAGCGCACCAGGTGGGATGAATTGGCAAGCTCGCATCGCGGCGCGGCTACGCCTACGCTTCGGAGGTTCACGTGCTCATCGACCACGTCATCGGCGGGAAGTACCGCATCACCGAGCTCATCGGGCAGGGCGGGATGGGGACGGTCTTCGAGGCTGTCCACACGGGCACCGGCTCGCGCGTCGCGATCAAGCTGATCGTCTCGAGCGACATCAAGGAGGAGATCTTCGTCCGCTTCCAGCGCGAGGCGCGCGCGGCAGGCACCATCGACTCGCAGCACATCGTACGCGTCTTCGACATGGGCACCGACGAACGGTCGGGCAGCCCGTACATGGTCATGGAGCGCCTGTTCGGCGAGGACGTCTCGCAGCTGATGCGACGCGTCGGCCCGCTCTCCCCGAACGTCGCGGTGACGCTCGCCGCGCAGTCGGCGCTGGGGCTCGCCAAGGCGCACGCTTCGGGCGTCGTCCATCGCGACATCAAGCCTGCGAACTTGTTCCTCCACGACGGCGGTGACAGCCGCGAGATCGTCGTGAAGATCCTCGATTTCGGGATCGCGAAGGTCCTCATGGACGCGATGCAGAAGTCCGAGGAGGGCGGCCTCACGCGGACCGGGAGCATGCTCGGGTCGCCGCACTACATGTCGCCGGAGCAGGCGCAGGGCCTGCGCAGCATCGACCATCGCTCGGACATCTGGTCGCTCGGCGTCGTCCTCTACAAGATGCTCTCCGGGCAGACGCCCCATGCCCACTTGCAGACGCTCGGCCAGGTGATCCTCGCCATCTGCTCGCATCGCACGCGGCCCATCGAGGACCTCGCGCCGTGGGTGCCGCCGGAGGTAGCGAGGATCGTCGAGCGCTGCCTGCAGCCTGATCCCAACCTTCGGTTCCAGACGGCGAACGATCTCTTCGCTGCGCTGCAGAGCGTCGGCCAGGGGCTCCCCGCGCTGCGGCGCGCGGAGATCGTGCCGCTCGACGAGTCCCAGCGGATGCGGATCCTCCCGCAGCCCGTGCCGTTCCGGCCCGACGTGCCCACGAACGGAACGCAGCACGCCATGACGCAGTCGCCCGTCCCGGCGGCGGCGCCCGCGAAGAGCAACCTGCCGGTGCTGCTGGGCGCGGCCGCGTTGATGGCAGCCGTCGGTCTCGCAGGCATCGGCGCAGCGGTGGTCGCCAAGAAGAAGCATTCTCCGGTCACGGTCACGGTCGCCACGCCGTCGCCGGTGGCGAGCAGCGGTACGCCCAGCGTCGTGCGCGAGCGCACGGTGTCGCTCCAGATCGGCCCGCCGGGCGCGCTCGTCGAGGTCGACGGGCAGACGCGCGAGCTCACCGGCGACGCCGTGGAGATCACCGGCGCGCCGGGATCGGTGGTCTCGGTGCACGTGAGCGCAGGCGGCGCCGAGACGACGCAGAACGTCGCCATCACCGAGGGCGGCGCGGTCCCGCCGAAGCTCACCGTCAGCCCGGTCGCGATCGCCGCCCCGACGGCGACCACGGCGCGAACGGCCAGGCCGCACACGGCAGCGGCGGCGATCAAGCCTGCGCCGAGCGCCGCCGGGACGGCGTTGAATGCCCAGCGCACCTTCGAGTAGGACGCGCCGCTTCTACCGTCTCGTCGTGCTGCTGGTGGCGACCACCTTGGTGGTCTCGCCGACCTACGCGCAGCGCCGGCTCAAGCCCAAGCCCAGCGCGCCAGCGCCGCCGACGCCCAGCGCGCCGCCCGCCCCGAGCAGCGCCTCCGACGCGAAGAAGGAGGAGGCCAAGACGCGCTTCGATCGCGGCATGGTGCTCTTCGACAAGAAGGTCTGGGACGCGGCGCTCGTCGAGTTCCTCGAGTCGCGCGCCGCCTACGCGACGCGCAGCAACACGCAGAACGCCGCCATCTGCCTGCGGAACCTGAACCGCTTCGACGAGGCGCTCGACCTCTTCGAGGCGCTCGTGAAGGAGTTCCCCACGCTCTCGCCGCCCGATCGCAGCGCGGTCGACAAGGAGATCGAGGAGCTCCAGGCGCTGGTCGGCGCGATCACCATCGGCGCCACCGAGGCGGGCGCGCTCATCACCATCGACGGCCGCGAGCGCGGCGTCGCGCCGACCCCGCCGCTGCGCGTGGCCGCGGGCACGCACGTGCTCCGCGTCTACAAGGAGGGCTTCGCGCCGATCGAGAAGCGCGTCGAGGTGGCGGGACGCCAGACGCTGGTCGTGGCCGCGAAGCTCGAGACGCTCGGCGTGTCGGGCCGCCTCAGCGTGACCGAGGACGGCGGCAAGGTCGCCGAGGTGCTGGTCGACAACGTGGTGGTCGGCAAGACGCCGTTCTCGGGTCTGGTCGCCATCGGCGAGCACGTCGTCTTTCTCAAGGGCGAAGGCAACCTCGGCACGCAGCCCGCAAACGCCACGGTGCGCATCAATCAGGTGACGCCCATCGTCCTGGCCCTCGAGGCGCTCGAGTCGACGCTCCGCGTGGAGCCCACGCCCAGCGGGGCGTCGGTCGCGGTGGACGGCGTGGTCGTGGGCAACGGCCTGTGGGACGGCCACCTCCGCAAGGGCGCGCACAAGGTCGAGATCGCGCAGGCTGGCTTTCTCCCCCAAGCGCGCAGCGTCACGCTCGTCGCGAACGGCAACGAGCGCCTCGTCGTGCAGCTGGAGCGCGATCCCGACTCGCCGCTGTGGCAGGCGCAGAAGCGGCCGCGCATCTTCGGCGAGCTCGTGGCGAGCTTCCCCCTGGCGCTGAGCGTCGGCGGTGACGTGAGCGACGGCGGCTCGGCGTCGTTCCCGCTCGGGTTCGTGGGCCGCGCGCACGTCGGCTATGAGCTGCCCACCGGCCTCGGCTTCTCGCTCGACGCCGGTTACCTGTATCTCGCACGCACCGTCGAGGACCGCAGCGTCACGCTTCGTCCCGTGGGCAAGCCCGAAGCGCCCGCCGTCGCGAGCGACAAGCTCTCGATCAAGGGCCTCCTGCTGGGAGGCTCCGCGCAGCTCCACCGGCCGACGTTCGGCGAGAAGATGCCCCTCCTCCTGCGCGTCGGGATCGGCGCCCTCCTCGCGAGCGCCAACGACCGGCGCTCCGCCGACGCGACGCCCGCGGGTGGCGCGCTCGTCACGGTCGACACCACGCGCACCGCGGACAGCGCTCCCTACCTGTACGTCGCGCCCGAGGTGCGTGTGGGATACCGGATCGGAGATCGTGTCGAGCTGTCGGCCGGGCTCGAGATCATGATCATGGTGCCGCTGAAGGAGCCGCGCTGGGACGCGCAGAACGCGGTGGTCGTCGGCAACCAGGGCCTCGCGGGGTACGACAGCCAGAGCCTGTTCGGCACGCTGTTCCTGGTGAGCCCCGGCATCGGCGCACGCTTCGACTTCTGATACGTTTGGCGGTGGTGCGAGGGGGGATCATCATCGCGGGCGGAGCAGCCCTGCTCCTCGGGGCAATGTCGTGCGCCAGCGACCGCCACGAGGCGCCGCTCGCCGCGCCTTCGATCGAGCCGGCGCGCGTGCAGCCGGCGTTCGACCTCCAGCGCCTCGCCACCCGGGCCGCGCTCGGCTTCCGCCAGGAGCGCGGCGTGCTCGCGGCCTCCACGGCGACCTTCGAGTCGGAGGTGAAGGGCGGCGCGCTCCGCATCACGCCGCACGGCGCCGGCCCGCTCACCCTCGAGACGACCAGCATCGCGCGCGGCGAGCGAGCGCTCGCGCCGGCGGCGACGGTCGCCACCCTCCGCGCGAGCGGCGCGGTCGACCTGCGGCGCGGCGCGACCACCGAGACCCTCGAGAACGACGAGGGCGGCGTCGAGCAGAGCTGGCGCTTCGAGCGCGCGCCCGAGGGAGCCGGCGATCTCGTGGTCCGCGTCCGCGCCAGCGGACAGCGCTTCGCCGGCAGCAGCGTCCACGGCCTCCACTTCGACGCCCGCGACGACCACGCCACGCTCGGCCTGCGCTACGGCGCAGGTACCTGGGTCGACGCGAGCGGACGGCGCACCACGATCGCGCCGCGCTTCGTCGCCGGCGAGATCGTGCTCACCGTGCCCGAGGCGGTGCTCACCGCCTCCGCCTACCCCGCCGTGCTCGATCCCATCGTCACCCCGGAGAAGGAGATCGATCAGCCCGTCACCGGCAGCCCCGCAAGCGGTGATCAGTTCAGCCCCAGCATCGTCTCCGCCGGCCAGGGCAAGGGCTACCTCGCGGTCTGGTTCGATCGCCGCGGCATCCGCCCATCCTTGTATGGTGCACGTATATCGTCGGACGGGACGGTGCTCGACGACACGGGGATCCCCATCGCCACCGGCGTCGGCCAGACCACGCCCTTCGTCTCGGCGGCCAGCGACGGCTTCCTCGTCACCTGGGCGGTCTCGTACGTCGACCTCTACCAGGGCCCTGGCGTCTACGCGGTGCGGCTCGATGCCCTGGGAAAGCCGCTCGACTCCGCGCCGGTGAGCCTGGTCGCGAACCAGACCAACCTCCAGCTTCCCTCCGCCGCGTTCGACGGGACGAGCTGGCTGGTCGCGTGGCAGCGCTACGGCGGCGGCGCCACCGGCTACGACATCGCCGCCGCGCGCGTCCCGCGCAGCGGCGCCCCGCTCGACGCGACGCCCATCGACGTCTCGACGGCCATCGATCCCTCCGAGTACCAGCCCGCGGTCACGTTCGACGGCACGAACCAGCTCGTCACCTGGCGCTCCTACAACCAGGTCTTCGGACGCCGGTACGGCAAGGACGGCAAGCCGCTCGGCGAGCGCGTGGTGCTCGCCTCCACCGCCAGCTCGTCGCTCTACAACTATTCGATCGCCTGGAACGGGACCGCTCACCTGCTGGTCTGGAGCGACTACCTCCCCGCGACCGCCTATGACGTCTTCGCGCGCCGGTTCACCGCCGCGGGCACGCCCATCGATCCCGGAAACCTGATCGTCTCCGCCACGCCCGACTACGACGATCGCCCGCGCGTCGTCTGGGACGGCACGACCTTCGTCGTCGCGTATGCGCGCTCGGGCGCGCTGGTCACGCAGCGCATCAACGCCGGAGGGGGGCTCATCGATGCCGCCGGCACGGTCGTGAACGCGGCGAGCTCGTACTACGACTACGGGCTCGCCAGCGACGGCCTGGGCAGCATCGCCGTCACCCGCAGCCAGGGCGTCGGCCTCGTCGCCTCGGATGTGTCGGGCGTCGTCATCGGCAAGCCTCCGGTCGCGAGCGCTTCCTTCATCGTGTCGAAGGCGGCGAACTCCGAGACCGAGCCCGCGACCGCCTGGAACGGGACCGACTACTTCACGGTCTGGCTCGACACGCGCGACGGCCGGCCTTCGATCTACGGCGCCAGCGTGACCCCCGACGGACAGACCTCGCCGGTGATCAAGGTGGTGTCGGACGCGAAGTACACGAACGAGCTCACGCGCCCGCGCATCGCCAGCGACGGCAGCGGCTTCCTCGTCGTGTTCTACGCGTACGACCAGGTCGGGATGAAGCGCGGCATCCGCGGGGTGCACCTCGACGCGGCGGGCGCGGCGACGGGCGCGCCGTTCGACATCTACGTCCCGCTGGCCACCAGCGAGTACGCGCAGGAGCCCGACGTCGCGTTCGACGGTACGAACTACCTGGTGGTCTGGCAGAACCAGACGAACGACGGGCAGTCGCTCTCCAGCATCGCCGCGACGCGTGTGTCCCCGACCGGAACGACGGCGCTCGATAAGGAGCCGATCCGCCTCACCGCCGCGACCCCCATCGATACGCGGACCGTCCCCTCGGTGGCCTTCGACGGTACGAGCTACTTCGTGGCCTGGATCACGTCGCGCCCCACGCCCGCAGGGGGCATCCTGGTGAGCCACGTCTTCGGCACGCGCGTCTCGAAGGCCGGCGGTGTGCTGGAAGGCGAGCAGCCCGTCTGCAACGCCTTCCTCCTCCAGCGCGCGCCCTACGTCGCCGCTGACCGCAAGAACGGCGGCTTCATGGTGGTCTGGGAGGACTACCGCACCGCGCTCGAGACCGCGGACGTGTATGGTGCACGCATCAGCGCGCAGGGGCAGAACCTCGACGGCACGTCGGGGATGAAGATCGCGGCGTCGGCCAACGACGAGTCGCGGCCGCGCGTCAGCTCCTCGGGCGACGGCACCAACTGGGTGGTGGCGTGGCGCGACCTCCGCAGCAAGACCACGTATGACCTCTACGGCGCGTGGATCTCGGTCGCCGGGAAGAACCACGATCCGGGCGGCGTCGCGCTCTCCGCGGAGGCCGGCGACGAGGACGCGCCGTGGCTCGGCACCTCGGGCGAGGGCAAGCTGCTCGTCGCGTACCAGCGCCTCGATCCGCGCACGAACTACGGAAGCTACCGCGTGCGCGCGCGCGCCATCGACGGCGGCGCCAAGGTCGCGAGCACCTGCTCCAAGGACGACGACTGCGCCTCGCGCAGCTGCGCCGACGGCGTCTGCTGCCAGACCGAGTGCGGCGGCTGCGGCACGTGCAGCGCCACCCCCGGCACCTGTACGCCGCGCGCCGCGGGCACCGAGGCCGCGACCTGCCCCGCCTACCGCTGCAAGGGCACGCTCGAGTGCCCGAGCGCGTGCGCCGTCGACACCGACTGCGCGTCGAACGCGACCTGCGATCCCTCCACGAAGAAGTGCGTCTCGCGCGTCATCTGCATCGACGATCAGACGCTCAAGGATCTGACCGGCAAGACCACCGCCTGCGCGCCCTACAAGTGCACCGCCGATGCCTGCCGCACCCAGTGCGGCTCGGTCGACGACTGCGCGGCCGGCTTCGTCTGCGACTACGGCGGGCGCTGCATCCAGGCGCCCGGCGGGAGCGACGGCGGCTGCGCGGTCACGGAGCGCGAGCCGAGCGGCGCGTGGCTCGCCTGGCTCGTCGCGCTCCTCGGCGTGGTGGTGGCGCGGCGCCGGTCGCGAGTCTCCCTGCACTGAGCGGTACGACCGACTATGCTCGCGGCGTGGCAATCGCCATCGGCCTCCTCAAGATGCTCCTCCAGCTGCAGGAGAGCCGGAAGACAGGCGCGCTCGATGTCGTCGGGCCCGCGGCGCGCGTGCGCTTCTTCGTCGACGAAGGGCTGGTCGTGCACGCCGACGAGGGCACCGTGGGCGAGACTCTGGGCCGCATCCTGGTGCGCGAGCGGGTGGTCGATGCGGAGCAGTACAGCGCCGCGATCGAGTGGATGACCGAGCTGCGAGCGTCCGGCAAGAAGTCCATGCTGGGCGAGGTGTTCGTCGACCTCGGCCTGCTCAGCGTGGAGCAGGTACGGGCCGCGCTCGCCGCCCAGGTGCAGGCCAAGGCGCTGCGCGCGCTCGCGTGGCCGCAGGCGCGCTTTCGCTTCATGGAGTCGTTCGGCCCGCTCGTCCTGAAGGATCGCTTCGTCACGCCGATCGAGCCGCTCGTCGTCGCCGCGCTGCGCCTCGCCGAGCGCGAGGACATCGACAGCCTGCTCGCGCAGGCGCTGCCTCGGCACGCCGCGCTGCGCCGCGATGCGCCCAGCCTCGCGGCGCGCATCGACGCGTTTCGCTTCCCCCTCGCCGAGGCAGCGTTCGTCGCCGCGCTCGATGGCTCGCTCACCGTGAAGCAGCTGCTCGACGCGAAGGACGGAGGCGGCGTCGATCGCGCGGTGGTGCTCACCGCGCTCCTCCTCACGGACACGCTCGATCTGAACGCCGCCGCCGGCGCCGGACGGATCTCCAGCGTGCCGCGGCCCGCGCTGCGCTCGCAGGCGCCGCTCCCGCCCGCCGCGCCGAGCTCCGCGCCGGCACCGAGCAGCGCCTCACCCGTCGGGCCCGAGACGCCCAAGGCCCCGATGGCGCCGCTGCTCGCGGAGAAGGCGTACCAGACTGGCAAGCGACTGGTGCGCGCGAACCGGCTACCCGAGGCGGTCGTCGAGCTCCGTCGGGCCGCCGCGCTGTACGGCGCGGTCGAGTACGATCTGTGGGCGAAGTGGGCGGCGTCGCGCGCCGACGAGGAGAACGAGGACCGCCACGCTGGGCCGCTGCGCGCGGTCGCGGAGCTCGCGATCGCCGAGGACAGCGAGCGCGGATTCGCGACCTTCGTGCTCGGGCACCTCGCACGACGGAAGGGCGAGCTCGCGAAGGCCGAGGCGCTGTTCGAGCGCGCCCGCACCCTCGATCCCGAGGCCATCGAGTCGGGATGGGAGGCGCGGCTGCGTCTGGGTTCGCTCGGCATCGCCGAGACGCGCAGCGAGGTGCTCGCGCTCGCGCCGCCGATGAACACGCCGAGCCCGCCGGTGATCGTCGAGCCCGAGCCCGAGCCCGAGAGCGAGCCCGCGGTGCCTACGCTGCGCGGGCTCGCGACCGAAGAGGCCCTCGCCTCGCTGGCCCTGCACGAGCCCGCGGCGCTCCCGGCAGACGACCCGGAGCCACGCGAGGACGCGCCCGAGAGCGGGCCAGCGGCCGAGCCCGAGCTCGCCTACGAGCCCTACGAACAGCCCAAGAAGGACGGGGGCGGCCGCGGGTGGGGGATCATCGCGCTCGGGATGGTCATCGTCGGCGGCGGCGCCTACCTCGCCGTGCGATCGCCGGTCGAGGAGCACACGGCGCCCCGCGAGGCCGGAGCATTCAGCGCGCCGGAGCCGACACGCGAGCCCGAGCCCGAGCGCGGCGCGGACGCGTCATACGCTGGCGAGGACCCGATCCTTCCCGTGGCGATCGATGCCGGGATCACGAATCTCGACGGCGAGCGTGGGGTGTTGCTCATGCCGCCCGCCGCGGACTCGCATCGCGTCTACGTCGACGGACGGCTCGCGGGCGTGCCGCCGCCGCCCATCGTCGTCGGCTGCGGGAAGCACGTCGTGAAGATCGGATCCCAGGGACTCGAGCAGACCGTGATCGTTCCTTGCGGAGGAAGCGTCTCGCTCACGTACCCGTAAGACGCGCTCGCGCAGCTCTTCGCGCAAGCGTCGTCACACCTGCCTGCGCCTCCGTGCCCATGGCGTTACGATGGTCACGATCCGATCGAGAACGGTGACGCCGTGACGGCACGGTTGGCACAGCATCCGGGCGGCGCGATCAGTACAAACGCTGTCAACCATGGTCATTCGAACCAGAACCACGGACGATCGCGGCAAGGCACCGCGCTTGCACTCCCGGATCGCATGACAGCTCTCGAAGTTTGGGGGGAGCTCATGGCGTCCGAACGGCCGACCATCCCGGTGCCGGAGCCGCGCGAGTCAGGCATACGCCTGAAGGTCGCGCAGCTACCGATCAGCGGCGCCACCGTCGATGTCGTGCTGTGCGACTTGTCACGCGATCCGCGCAGCGAGTCCTACATCGCAAAAGAGGCGCGGGACGACGATCAGAACGAGAGCCCGCCGTCGACGTCGACCGTGCGCGCGTTGAAGTAGTCGCACTCGAGCGCGAACTTCGTCGCGACCCAGATGTCCTCGGGCAGGCCGATGCGGCCGACCGGGATGTTCGCGACCACCGCGTCGCGAGCCTTCTGGTTCATGCCCTTGGTCATCGGCGTCTCGATCATGCCGGGCGCGATCGCGCAGACGCGGATGCCGTACGGCGCGAACTCGCGCGCCCAGGTGAGCGTGTTCGCAGAGAGCGCGGCCTTCGCGGCGACGTAGTTCGACTGGCCGCGGTTGCCGTGGCGCGAGATCGAGGACATGTTGACGATGACGCCGGGCCGCGCGCCCGCCTGCACCATCGTCGCGACCAGCTCGCGGACCATGAGCGTGGGGCCGGTGAGGTTCACGCCGATGACCGCGTTCCAGTCGTCGAGCGAGAGCTTCTTGATCGCCTTGGTCTCGCGGTCCTGCTTCACCAGCAGGCCGTCACGCAGGATGCCGGCGTTGTTGACGAGCGAGTTGACGCCACCCATCTCCTTCGCGGCCCACTCCACGAACGACGCGACGTCGTCCTCCTTCGAGACGTCGAGCTTGCGCCGCGCGATGCCGGCGGGCAGCTCCGAGAGCATCGCCTCGTTGACGTCGCCGACGGCGACCTTCGCGCCGGCCTCGTGGAGGCGGCGCGCGAAGTGGGCGCCCATACCGGACGCACCGCCGGTGACCATGATCTTCAAGTCTTCGAGCTTCATGAGGTCCTCTGAAAAATTCTGGAAGCGGGCTTCAGATGCCGAGCTTCATGCAGGTGGTGGTCATAGGCGGCTCTCGGGCGCGCGCGCGCCGGCCAGGGTGGCGTGCTGGGCGAGCCAGCTCACGAGCTTCGGATACAGCTCGCGCTCCGCGCGCGGGCCGGTGACGGCGCCGACGTGACCGCCGGGGACGACGAGCACGTCCTTCACGCACGACTTCGTGTGCTTGCCGAGCGCGGTGGTCGAGGCCTCAGGGCAGACGCCGTCCTGGTCGGCGATGATCGACAGATGCGGGCAGTCGATGCGCGAGAGATCGACGCGCTCACCGCGGACGTAGTGCTCGCCGCGCACCAGCCGGTTCTGCTGGTAGAGCTCCTGGATGTACGTGACGTACGCCGCAGCGGGAAACGGGATGGTGTCGTTCGCCCAGGTCTCGAGCGCGGTGAACGCCTTGCGCGCCGCCGGGTCGGAGTTGTGCGCGTTCGCGCGCCAGCGGGAGAACACCTCCATGGGCTTGAGCGCCATGAAGCCCGCCTGCATCTGCTGCGCGCTGATGTTTCCCGCCGAGGAGATCGCGGCGGCGTCGAACCACCGGGGATCGACCATGGTTCCGAGCTTTCCAGCTTCGGAGAAGTCGATGGGCCCAGCGATGTTGACGAGCGCCGCGACGGTCTCGGGACGGAGCGCAGCATGGATGGCGCTCAACGTCGCGCCCATCGAGTAGCCGACGAGAGCCACCTTGGGTGCCCCCGTGGTTCGTTGCACGAAGCGAACCGCACGCTCGAGCCGACCGACGATCTGATCCCATTCGACGTAGCGGTCCTCGTCCTCGGGAACGCCCCAGTCGAAACAGAACGTTTCCCACGGGGTGTTCGTGGAGAGCGCAGCGGCGACGCTGGAGCCCTCGCACAGGTCGAGCACGTACCACTGGTGCAGCATCGACGGGACGAGGAGCACGGGCACATGAGAGACCGAGGTCTCATCATGCTTCTGTCCCCCCGGACGGCGGAACCGATAGACGCTGCCGCGACCCTCGCGGTACAGCGTGTCCTTCGGTGTCGGCGCGTGAGACGCTTCGAGCATCGGGATGATCAGCCCGCCGCCTTGGGAGCGAACGCAGCCGACGCCTGCTTGACCGCCTCGAGCGTGAGCTTGCGCCACTCGGCGCCGAGCTGCATCGTGTACGCGAGGGTCTCCTTGCCGATGACCGACATCTCGTCGATCGCTACGGTGGAGCGCTCGACGGCCTTCGCGTCGAGCTTGTCGACCTCGCCGTAGAACGACGTGGCGCGAGCGATGCTCTCCTCGCTCATCTTCTGGAACATCTCGAAAGACTTGGAGAACTGCGCGAACGGGTCGAAATTCATCGGGGTGAGTCCTTTCATGTTGCGGCGCAACATCGCCACGCGCCGAAACCTAGGTTGCGGGTCCCCGATCGTCAACCCATTTTGTTGCAGTGCAGCAAAGTCGCCGGTCGCGCCGCTCAGCGGCGCTTGCCGGCGGGCTTCTTGGCGGCCTTCTTCTTGGGCCGCGGCGCGCTGGTCATCGAGCGCTTGAGGGCCTCGATCTCGAGGCGGAGACGCGCGACGTCGTCCGCGACGTCCACCACCTGGCCATGGACCTGCGCCGTCTCGGCCTCGATGGCCGCGGCCACCTCGGCGCCGGTCGGCATGTGCGGGGCCGCGACGAGGGGCTCGCTCGCTGGCGGCTCCGGCGCCGGGAAGCCGTTCGGCGTGGGGAACGGCGGGGGGCTGGCCGGCGCGGCCGGCGGCGGCGGCGCGAGCGGATTGACCCATTGCGACGCGCCGAGGACGAGCCGCGCCAGCGCGTCGGTGGCGGCGAACGGCGCCTGGACGAGCGGGTTCATGGGCATGAGCGCCCGCGCGCCCTGGCGCGCCTGCACGTACAGCTCGAGGGCCCACGACACGTAGCGACCGAAGAACTCCGCGAGCGCCTCGTCGCCCAGGCGGATCAGCCGGAGGAGCAGCGGCACCGGCAGCAGCTTCGCGCCGCCGCGGCTCTCGAGGATGATCTGGGTGAGCGTGGCCTGCGTGAGATCGACGCCCGACGTCGCGTCCTGCACGAGCACGTCGGAGCCGGCCTTGATGCGATCCGCCAGATCCTCGAGCGTGATGTAGCGGCTCTCCGCCGTGTCGTAGAGGCGGCGGTTCGGGTACTTCTTGACGACGAGCAGGGGGGGCACGCGGCGCATTGTGCACCGCAACATTCACCTTGACGAGCCCCAGTTCGGGTCGTAGGTATCCGCTCCTGCCGTTGTGCAGTGCAACATGCGAGGTTTTCCGATGTTTCCTGCGATCACCAAGAGCTCGGTAGCAGCGGAATCCTTCACCTTCGGGTTGCTCGCCCCCCTTGCCGGTGCCATCTGATGCGCTTGTCCAACCTCAAGATCTTCGCCGCCGGCAGCGCCCTCCTCGTCGCGGTCCTCGCCGCCTGCGCGACCGACTCGACCCGGGAGTGCCGCATCGGCGCCGACTGCGCGTCGGGCGTCTGCGGGGCGGACGGGCAGTGCATCGCCGAGGGCGACGTCCCGGGCGGCGACGCCGCGGGCACCGACGCGAACACCGGGAGCGACGGCAA